>CAJPML010000259.1 GCA_905371725.1 Leptotrichia sp. oral taxon 215 | reverse complement strand
GTATAAAAGTGTAAGAAATGTACTTTGAGTTTTTATTTCATTGAAAGGGCTGTAAAAATATGGAGTTGAAGATACCAAAGCATGTTGCGATAATAATGGATGGAAATGGAAGATGGGCAAAGGAAAAAGGAAAGATAAGGCTTGAAGGACACAAGGCAGGAGCTGAAAACATTGAAAAAATATTGGAAGAGTCAATAAAATTAGGAGTAAAATATTTGACAGTCTATGCTTTTTCAACTGAAAATTGGAAGAGACCTGAAAAGGAAGTAAAAGGACTTATGGAACTGTTTTCAGGATTTCTCAGCAGTAAAAGAAAGACATTAAAAAAACAGGGAGTAAGACTGCTGGTGACAGGCTCCAAGGAGGGAGTATCGAATTCCTTACTTAAAAAGATAGAAGAGACGGAAAAATATTTAGAAAGTGAAGATAAGATAGTATTTAATATTGCCTTTAATTATGGTGGAAGAAAAGAAATAACAGATGCAATTAATAAAATATTGTCAGATGAAAAAAGAGAAGCAGGAAAAACTGTTACTGAAGAAGAAGTGGCAAAATATATGTACAGACCTGATATACCTGATCCGGAACTTGTTATAAGAACAAGTGGAGAATTCAGGATAAGTAATTTTTTGCTATGGGAAATCGCATATTCGGAATTTTATGTAACAAATGTTTACTGGCCTGATTTTGATGAAGAAGAATATAATAAAGCAGTTTTATCTTTTAATAGGAGAGATAGAAGATATGGAGGATTAAATGCTGAGTAGACTTTTTATTATTTTGTTGTTTGTACCTTTTCTTCTCTGGATATTTTTAAAGGGAGATATACTGTTCCTTATTTTTACAATGGTAATAATAGGGATGTCTCTTTATGAATTTTATAAAATGCTCAAAGATAAAGGATATGAAGTTGCAAGCAGGATAGGTATGGGACTTGGGCTATTTTTACCTGTAGCAATATATTTTCAGGAAAATTCAAGAAATATATTTTCCATATTCAGACTGGCATTTTTTAAACAGATTCATTATGATATGGGAGGATTTATAGTATTTGCGCTCATGCTGCTTTCACTAAGACAGATTCTGAAGGAAAAAATAAAAGGGGCAATGGCTGAAATATCCTATACATTGTTTGGAATAATATATGTAGCATACTTATTTTCATATATACTGCTCATAAGATATGAATTTCCAAATGGAAATGTTCTTGTGACAATGACATTTATACTGATATGGGCCTGCGATATTTCTGCATATTTAGTTGGAAAAGCAATAGGAGGAAAATTTTTTAAAAGAAGACTTTCCCCAAAAATCAGTCCAAATAAATCAATAGAAGGTGCAATTGCAGGAATATTAGGAGTATTTTTAGTAATATTATTCTTTGATCAGATATACTTATTTATTGCAAATTTTGTATGTGGAATTTCCTTTATATCTAAAAAATGCAGCCTGACTTATTTAAAGGTTGGAATTAAAGGAATCCATGCATTTATCCTCGCACTAGGTCTGGGAGTATTTGCTGAGCTTGGAGATCTTGTGGAATCAAAAATAAAAAGAGAACTTGGAATAAAAGATTCAGGAAATTTTCTTCTTGGGCATGGAGGTTTTTTAGATAGATTTGACAGTGCATTATTCGTTCTGCCAATAGTTTACTATTTTATGAAGTATGTTGTACATATGTAAAAGTGTCCAATTAGATTTACAGAAATTTTAAAAAATGATTTACAGGAAAAATTATATAATGAAAAAAATTAGGAGGATTAAATAAAATGAGTTTCAAAAATGAACAGGAAATAAAAAATGAAGTTGAAAGACAGTATAATATATTAAAAAGAGGCTGTGAAGAAATAATAAATGAACACGAATTTAAGAAAAAGCTTGAAAAATCAATTTCTACAAACACACCTTTAAGAGTAAAGCTGGGAATTGATCCAACAGGTTCAGAACTGCATTTAGGACATGCTGTTCCTTTGAGAAAATTGAAACAGTTTCAGGATTTAGGGCATGAAGTATTGTTTCTAATCGGTACTTTTACAGGGAGAATAGGAGATCCTACAGGAAAATCTGAAACTAGAAAAATGCTGTCAGAAGAGCAGGTGAAGGAAAATATAAAAACATATCTGGATCAGGTAAAATTAATATTAGATTTAGATAAGATAAAGGTTGTATATAATGCTGACTGGCTGGAAAAACTGTCGTTATCAGATGCATTGAATCTATTGTCGCAATTCACTGTGTCGCAAATGATTTCAAGAGAGGATTTCTCAAAAAGATTGGCAGAAAATAAACCGGTTTCACTGATAGAATTTATGTATCCGATTTTACAGGGATATGACTCGGTAGAGCTGAAGGCGGATATTGAATTAGGGGCAACTGAACAGAAATTCAATCTTTTAAGAGGAAGGGATTTACAGAAAAACTTTGGACAGGAACAGCAAGTCTGTATGATAATGCCAATTCTTGTTGGACTTGACGGAGTGGAAAAAATGTCTAAATCTCTAGGAAACTATATTGGTGTAAAAGACACTCCAAATGATATGTTTGGTAAAGTTATGTCAATTTCAGATGAACTGATGGAAAATTATTATACAATGATAACAGATGTTCCTTTTGAGAAAATTGAAGAAATCAAGGTTCAAATCGCAAATGGAAGTTTACATCCGATGGAAGCCAAAAAGCAGTTGGGGGCAGAAGTTGTAAAAATTTACTACGGTGAAGAAGCCGCTAAGGAAGCAAGAGACTGGTTTGAAAACGTATTCAGCAAAAGAAATCTTGATGTAGATTTGCCAGAAGTGGAAGTTCCTTATAGAGAAATCAATGTAATTGACTTGCTTGTAAAAGAAGCAAAATTGCTTGGAGGAACAAGTGAAGCAAGAAGGCTAATTT
>CAJPML010000258.1 GCA_905371725.1 Leptotrichia sp. oral taxon 215 | reverse complement strand
GCGAATTGTTTCTACAGGCAACCATAAATTGCTAACTATAAGTGAAATAAATAGGAAATTGTAATCTGATTATTATTTCGCTTTTGTAGTGTAATGAAATCAGATTTTTTGTTGTAGAAGACAGAATTATGAAGGAGGAATAATGAAAAATTTTCTATTTATCATTTCAAAAATAACGATTTTTAGACATAATTTTTTGTCTTCTCAGTTTTTTATGCCCAAAAAATATATTTTTTCAGAGAAAAATGTAAATACACCCAAAATCTAAGTATCCCTTTACTTAGATTTTTTTATATCGATTTTATTATTAAATTAATTGAAATAAATAGTAGGAGGAGAAAATGAATTATAGAATCTTTGTGGAAAAAAGAGAAGATTTTAGAGTAGAAGCACAGAATCTGATGAATGATTTAAAGGAAAATGTAGGGATTAAATCACTGGATTTTCTAAGAATCTTAAATATCTACGATGTTTTTAATTTAAGCAAGGAAGATCTGAAAAAAATGGAAAAAATTGTTTTTTCCGAAGTAAATGTGGACAGAGTTTATAATTCATTGGAAGAAGTATTTTCTGTCGTGGAAAATAGGGAAAATATACATTTTGCAGTTGAATTTATACCTGGACAGTATGACCAGAGGGCTGATTCTGCAGTTCAATGTATAAATCTTCTGACAGATAACGAAAATTTCAATGTGAAAAGTGGAAAGCTGATAATTCTTTATGGAAATATAACTGCTGAAGAACTTAGTAAAATAAAAAAATATTATATAAATGAAGTTGAAATGAGAGAGAAAAATTTAAATATACTTGAAGAAAATCCTGAGCAGGAAAATACAGAAAAAATTCCGGTTTATGAAAACTTTATAAACAAGACTTCAGAAGAGATAGAAGAGATGAGAAAAAGCCTTGAACTTGCAATGACAGCAGATGATCTGCTTTTTATTCAGGAATATTTCAAAAATGAGGAAAAAAGAAATCCTACTGAAACTGAAATAAGAGTTCTTGACACATACTGGTCTGATCATTGCAGACATACTACATTTGAGACGATAATAGATGATGTAAAGATAGAAAATGAAGTGTACAGGGATATAATAGAAAAGACATTGAAGGAATATGTAAAAAGCAGGGAATATGTACATGGAGAAAAAATTTCTGCAAAACCGATGACACTGATGGATCTGGCAACAGTATTTGGAAAGGAACAGAGAAAAAAAGGAGAACTTCCTGATTTGGAAGTTTCAGATGAAATAAATGCATGTTCAATCTATATTGATGTGCCTGTGAAAGGGAAAACAGAAAAATGGATTTTACAGTTTAAAAATGAGACACATAATCATCCTACAGAAATAGAGCCGTTTGGAGGAGCGTCTACATGTATCGGTGGTGCTATAAGGGATCCTTTATCAGGAAGAACATTTGTATATCAGGCAGTCAGAATAAGTGGTTCAGGAGATCCGACTGAAAAACTGAACGACACGCTTGAAGGAAAACTTCCTCAGAGGGTAATCACTCAGAAGGCTGCACACGGATATTCCTCATACGGTAATCAGATAGGGCTGGCAACGACATATGTAAATGAAATATATGATGAAGGATACAAGGCTAAGAGATTGGAACTGGGACTTGTAGTGGGAGCTGCACCTGCTGAAAACATCATCAGAGAAAAGCCTGAAAAAGGTGATGTAGTTATTCTTTTAGGAGGAAGAACAGGAAGAGACGGTATTGGAGGAGCAACAGGATCCTCGAAGGAACATACGACAGAATCATCTGAAAAATGCAGTGCCGAAGTTCAGAAGGGAAATGCGGTAACTGAGAGAAAAATTCAGAGACTGTTCAGAAACAAGGAAGTTACAAAGCTTATAAAAAAATGTAATGATTTCGGTGCAGGAGGAGTTTCTGTAGCGATAGGGGAACTTGCTGACGGGCTTGAAATAGATCTGGACAAGGTAAGAGTAAAATACGTTGGTCTTACAGGTACTGAGCTTGCCATTTCAGAATCACAGGAAAGAATGGCAGTAGTTGTGAGAGAGGAAAATGTAGAGAAATTTATAAAACTTGCTGAAGAGGAAAATCTTGAAGCATATAAAGTGGCTGAAGTAAATGATACAGGAAGACTTGTAATGAAATATAGAAATGAAGTTATAGCTAATATTTCAAGGGATTTTCTAAATACAAACGGTGCAAAATCAAATATAGACATAGAAATAGAAAAAACAGCTAAACTTAATCTGGAAAGAAAAATTAACGGATCAGACTTTAAGGAAAAATTTATTAACAATCTTAAAGATCTGAATGTATGTTCACAAAGAGGACTTATGGAAACATTTGATTCAACAATCGGTTCGACAACTGTACTGATGCCTTATGGAGGAAAATATCAGTTGACACCTTCAGAAGTGTCTGTTCAGAAAGTTTCTGTTGAAAATGCCGAAACAGATGTTGCCTCAATGGTAGGTTACGGATACAATCCTTTTGTGGCAAAACAGTCAACATTCCATGGAGGAGCATACGCTGTAATAGAATCTATGACTAAAATAGTGGCAGCCGGCGGGAATTATAAAAATATAAGATTTACTTTTCAGGAATATTTTGAAAGATTAGGTAAGGATTCAAAAAAATGGGGAAGACCTTTATCGGCACTGTTAGGAGCATTTCATATCCAGAAGGAATTTGGACTGCCTTCAATAGGAGGTAAGGATTCCATGAGCGGAACTTTCAACGATATTTCTGTACCGCCCACACTGGTTTCGTTTGCAATGAGCATGACAACTGCTGAAAATGTAATTTCATCTGAATTTAAGAAGGCGGGAAACAATGTTTATCTTGTAAGGACAGCTTATGACAAAAATGATTTGCCTGACTTAAAGGAATTAAAGAAAAATTTTGATTTTA
>CAJPML010000257.1 GCA_905371725.1 Leptotrichia sp. oral taxon 215 | reverse complement strand
TAAATATATACTGGAACCTCTTTATAGAGGGTACGGAAATACTATAGGAAATGCTTTAAGGAGAATATTATTATCATCAATACCTGGATCTGCAATAAAGGGACTTAGAATAGATGGAGTATTAAATGAATTTTCTACAATACCTGGAGTGAAGGAAGCTGTTACTGACATTATATTAAATGTTAAAGAAATAGTTGTCGAACTTGATGAACCAGGAGAGAAAAAAATGTTGTTATCTGTTAAAGGTCCTAAAGTTATTACAGCAGCTGACATAAAAGTTGAGGCCGGTATAAAAATTATAAATCCTGAGCAGGTTATTGCAACTGTTACAACTGACAAGGAAATAAATATGGAATTTTTAGTTGATTCAGGAGAAGGGTTTGTAGTTTCAGATGAAATAGATACTGAAGGTTGGCCTATAGGGTATTTAGCAGTAGATGCAATATATACACCTATTAAAAAGGTAAACTATAGAGTAGAAGATACTATGGTTGGTAGAGTTACAAACTACGATAAATTAGTTTTGGAAATTTCTACTGATGGAAGTATCGAAATACAGGATGCACTGTCTTATGCTGTAGAATTACTTAAAATACATGTTAATCCATTTACTAATATTGGAAATAACATGAGTAAGTTCAGAGGCAATGAAGATGAAGCCACAACAATGAACGCTGAAACAGAAAACAATATAGAAGACATGAAAATAGAAGAACTAGATTTTACTGTAAGATCTTACAACTGTTTGAAAAAAGCAGGAGTAAATACTATATCAGATTTAACTTCAATGTCATATATTGAGTTATTAAAGATTAAAAACTTAGGTAGAAAATCTTTAAATGAAATAATAGATAAAATGAAAGAACTTGGCTATGATTTAAGCGAAGAAGCCAGTAATTAATAAAATAGTATCAAGGAGGGAAGAAGTAGATGAATCATAATAAATCATATAGAAAATTAGGTAGAAGAAGTGATCATAGATTAGCAATGATGAAAAATATGACTATTTCTTTAGTAAATGCCGAAAGAATTGAAACAACAGTTACAAGAGCAAAAGAATTAAGAAAATTTGTTGAAAAAGTGATAACATTAGGAAAAAAATACAATAATTTTAATCTTGAAAATAATGATGAAAGAGCAAAAGCTATCCATCTAAGAAGACAGGCATTCGCATTTTTGAGAAATGAAGAAGCAGTTGCTAAAGTTTTCAAGGAAATTGCACCTAAATACATGGACAGAAATGGTGGATATACGAGAATTATTAAAACTGATGTAAGAAGAGGAGACTCTGCTGAATTAGCAATAATAGAATTAGTATAATTTAAATAAAAATTTTTTTGAGGAAGTCGATATTTTTAGGGGTATCGGCTTTTTATTGTAATAATATAAAATATATCAGAAAGGATTATATGGAATTTTTTCTATATAATAAAATAAAAGAATGAAGAAAAAAGAATTATTAATGATTGGATTAATGGTGTTTTCTGTATTTTTTGGAGCTGGGAACCTTATTTTTCCTCCAATTATTGGAAAACAGGCAGGAACAAATGTAGTCACTACAATGCTATTTTTTAGTATAACAGCTATAATTTTTCCTATTCTGGGAATAATAGCAGTTGCAAAGTCTAATGGGCTTAGAAACCTTGCTAATAGAGTAGATCCTGTATTTTCAATTATATTCACTGTTGCGGCATATTTAGCTATAGGGCCTGCACTTGCAATGCCAAGGGCAGGTACTTTACCTTTTGAAATTGCAATATCACCATATATACCGGCAAATGTTTCAAAAAGTCTTGTACTGTTTATTTATACGACAGTATTTTTTGGAGTAGTATACTGGTTAAGTTTAAGTCCTAATAAACTTCTTGGCAGAATAAGTAAAATTACATCGCCTATATTTCTTGTACTAATACTTATGCTTTTTGTAGGTACTTTCTTAAAGCCAATGGGAAACTATTTACATCCTGAGCCTTTATATGCTAAAAATATGGGATTACAGGGATTTCTCGATGGGTATCTTACTTTGGATGCATTGGCAGGACTAAATTATGGACTGGTTATAGTGTATGTTATTAAACAGAAGAATATACTGGAAGAATCTAAAATAACAAAGATTGTAGTTTTAACAGGAATATTTGCAGGAATTTTACTTTTTGTTGTGTATATGATGCTTGCACATGTAGGGGCGTCAAGTATTTCAAAGTTTCCAAATACAAGTAATGGGGCAGAAATATTAGCGGCTGTGATGAAATATTTATATGGTAGCTTTGGAGCGGTACTGCTGGCATGCATGTTTACGGTTGCATGTTTGAATATAGGAGTTGGACTGACAACTTCATTAAGTCAGTATTTTCATTCTATGGTAAGAAGAATTCCTTATAAAGTTTGGGCGACAATATGGGTATTATGGAGTTATATGTTGGCAAATCTTGGACTAAATAAGATAATGGAATATAGTGTTCCAGTTTTGCTGGCTATTTATCCAGCTTCATTAGTTCTTATTGTACTTGCACTAATAGATAAATATATAAAAGGGAGCTCGCTTGTGTACAGATTTACAATATATCCTACTGTTGTAATAAGTATTATACATACACTTGAAAAAATAAATATCGAAATACCTCTGGCATCTTCATTGGTAAAAAAATTGCCTTTGCAAAGTGCCGATCTTGGGTGGCTTTCTGTAACAGGAATTTGTTTTGTGATAGGGTTTATTATATCAAAAGTAACAGAGAGAAGTACTGGTAAAAAAGAGATTAATTAAAAATGATATTTAATAATTTACGAAAATTATAATCTTTTTAATGGATTTTATTAAAAATAACAAAAAGGCTGTCTCAAAATTTAAAAAATAATGTAAAAATTATATTTATGAATTATTTATAATTTTAGAATAC
>CAJPML010000256.1 GCA_905371725.1 Leptotrichia sp. oral taxon 215 | reverse complement strand
CACTTCCATATTCTCCAAGCCCTCTTGAAAAGGCAAGTCCAAATCCTGTTAATAAGGCAGGTCTTATTTCAGGGAAAATTACTTTCCAAAAAGTCGTTTTTCCGTCTGCACCTAAGATGTATGCCGCTTCCTCATACTGATTGTCCAGCTTTTCCAGAATTGGCTGAACTGCTCTTACCACGAAAGGAATTCCTACAAAAATTAAGGCAATTATTATCCCAGCGTGAGTATATGAAATTTTTATCCCAATTTTTGCAAAATATTTTCCAACCATCCCAGTATCAGAATACATTTTTGAAAGTGTGATTCCTGCAACTGCAGTAGGCAAGGCAAAAGGCAATTCAAGCATTCCGTCTAAAAATCTTTTTCCAAAAAAGTCGTATCTTATAAGCACCCACGCTAAAATTACTCCGAAAACACAGTTTACAGTGGCAGCGATAAATGAACAGATGACGCTTGTAAAAAATGCATTCAAAACTGGCTTTTCTGTTATAAATTTCCAAAATTCAAGAGGTGACAGCCTAAAGGAATAAACTAATATCGAGGCTAAAGGTATTAATATCAGAATTGACAGCATTGTCAATGATATTCCAAATGTAAGTCCAAATCCTGGAATTACAGGCTGCTCTTTTCTTTTTAATGCTAATATTTTCATTTTTTCACTCCTTTCATAACAATATCTCCAATTAAAAGATTTTTTGCCTATTCCCTTATATTAAATAAAAAGACTTTTGAAAATGAACCTTTGCCGCACAAGTATTATTGCTATTTAATTTTGAAACAATTTATACTTCTAATTTTCATAAATTTTATCAAATAATGCACCTTCATTGAAAAATTTCTCGTAGGCTTTTTTCCAGCCGCCAAAATCATCTATTTTTGTTAGTTTCATCTTCAAGTCAAATTTATTTTCATATTTTTTCAGAATTTTCTGATTGTAAGGTCTGTAGCCACTTTCAGCGATTATTTCCTGCGCTTTTTCTGAATACAGATATTTCAAGTATTCTGTACTTATCCGATAAGTTCCGTTGCTTTTTGCAACTTTATCAACTACCGCTACTGTAGGCTGTGCCAAGATACTCACACTCGGATAAACAATCTCATATTTTTCAGGATACTCCCTAACCGTAGCAATCGCCTCATTTTCCCACGCAATCAGTACATCTCCCTGATTATTTTCCACAAAAGTCGTAGTTGCTGCCCTTGCCCCCGAATCCATTACTGCCACATTGTCATAAATATTTTTCACAAAATTTTGAATCTTATGCTCATCATTTCCAAATTTTTCACGTCCGTATGACCACGCCGCCAGAAAATTCCAGCAAGCTCCACCGCTGCTTTTCGGATCAGGTGTTATCACTTTTATTCCTTTTTCTGTCAAACTGTTCCAGTCCTTAATATTTTTCGGATTTCCTTTTCTTACAAGAAAAACGATTGTAGAGGTATACGGAGAAGAGCTTCCGGGAAATTGGTTTACCCAACCTTTTTCAAGCAAGTCTGCCTTCTCAAGAAGCGCAACATCATTTTCCAGTGCCAAAGTTACTACATCCGCATCAAGCCCTTCAATTACCGAACGTGCCTGTGAACCTGAGCCTCCATGCGATTGGGAAATTTTCACATCCTGTCCGTATTTTTGCCTGTAATATTCCATAAACAGCTTGTTATACTTTTCGTACAGTTCACGGGTAGGATCATAGGAAACATTTACAATTTCCAATTTTTTCCTGCTTTTTCCAGATTTGCTGTTTTGCCGCATAATTCCGATAAAATAAAGAAAAATAACAATTATAGCAAATATTACTGGTATTTTCAGTTTCTTTAACATCTTCACGTTCCCCTTTTTATGAAATCTGTCTATTCAATAATCTGGTTAATATTAAATCATATAGAAATTATCCCCACTTACTACTCTTCTGTAAGTTTCAAATTTTGCCCATTTTTTGTGAATTTCCACTTTATTTACATTTTGATTGCAGTCTAAAAGATAATTTTTCATATCTTCCCTAGTTTTAATCTGCAATCCAAATCCTGCTGTGTCTAATATTGGCAGTCCTGTAAAATGATAATCTTCCAATTTAACAATATCAAAAATTTTACAGTCTCGCACTAAAACTGCCGCCTCACTTTCAAGTGATATAATGTCATAATATTGCGGATATTCAAAGCTATCTCCTTTTTGAGGCACTTCATCGCCTACATGGTATGTTTTTTCTTTTGTTCCTTCTTTAGACATTCTCGCATTTTCAAAATCGAAATACAGTTCTTCAAAAATGTATCCGTCAATTTTTATGTCATCCTTTTCAAAATAAGGTTTTTCTCCAATTGTATCAATATTTTCCACTACTCCTGCAGCGGCAGTCTGATGTGAAAGCCTGTCAATCAGTATCAATTCTCCCAAAGCCTTATTTTTTTTGAACAAATCAACAATAACTTTATCTGAAAATTCTATTTTGCAAAATGCAATTTCATTTTTTGTGATACTTTGTGTTTCAATTTTTTCTCCTGTATTCACATCAATTTTATATACAATTTCCTTTAATATTGCAGAAAGTTTCTTTGTTCCAAGTTTTGCCAAATATTCCTTTCCAGCTGTCAATTTGTCATCATCCATCCACAATAATACGGCTTCAACCGATTTTGCAACTGGAAGATTTTTGTTTTTTGTAATAACAGAACCACGGCTCACATCCACTTCCTTGTCCAGCTGAATTGTAACAGCCTGTCCAGAAAATGCCTCTTCTACATTTTTATCTCCATTCAAAATCGTTTTAACAATTGCAGTTTCATTACTTGGCAAAACAGTGATTTCTTCTCCAGTTCGTATGATTCCACTTTCAATTTGCCCCTGAAATCCTCTAAATTCGTGATTTGGACGGCATACACGCTGGATTGGGATATAAAAGT
>CAJPML010000255.1 GCA_905371725.1 Leptotrichia sp. oral taxon 215 | reverse complement strand
ATATTAAATATATAGTTCTTTATTTTTATAAAAAAATGTAATTTAAAGAATTTCAACAACGGAATAATCAGAATGTATTAATTCCCCTTTATCTAGCTTTTCCTTCAGCTTTATTTTCTCTTCCAGAGGCAAATATTCAACATATATATTTTTCAATTCTTTTAAATCTTTCTTTTTCAGGGTATTTAAAAATACAATATTTTCAGGTATTGAGACGTTATTTTTGATAAATTCTGTTTGAGTATTAAAGTTATTGCTGATTTCAGATTTTTTTTCATCATTATTCGTCTTGATGTTTTTAAAAAATTCTGAAATAAATTCATCTTTTGTTTCATCATCAGTGAAAAAACAGAACCGTGGATTGCCTTCATTACCTTTGTTTAAAGTCTTTTTCTCTGTTTCTGTGAATTTATTATTCTCTTCTCCTATTTCAATTTCTTTTATTTTGGGGAGAATAAAATTTTCGGGAGATATTTTTTTCATATTCTGTTTAAATTCTGTCTTATAGAACAGTATAAAAGGATACTTTTTCTCCTGTTCAATTTCATATTTTGAAATAATATCAAAGTATGCTTTCATAAAAGGAATGTTATATACGGAATTTTTTTCATTTTTTACAACAATAAGACTTTTTTTGTCTGTTTTCTTCATAAAATATATTCCTACAGTTAAAAGAAAATTTATCAGATTTTCAGGTTTTATATATTTTTCCGGATTATTTTTAAAATTTTCTGAAGATTTATTCTCAAAGGAAACTATCAGATCCTTGTTCTGTCTGAAAAACAGTGAAAGCAGATTTTTTGTAAAACTGTCATATTCCATATTTCCTAGGAGGAAATTTTTTATTCTGTTAAAAATTCCGATATCGGTGTAATCGTAACATTCAAACGAAAAATCCCTTTTGATCAGTATGTCCACGATATTATGCGTAGAAGATTTTGTAATATTTTCAATTTTGACAGCGAAATTCCAGTTAAAATATTTTTTCAGCTGAATAAGCAAATTTGAAATATTATAATCAAGCCTTCCTACAAATTTTCTTCCCTGAAAAAGGGAAATCTGGTCAAATTCATTTTTCAGGCTAATAGGCATTTCCCCATCAAGATCAAGATGCGTGTAGAATATTGATTTAATAGGGAAAGAAGTATTGTATAGGGAATGATAATATAACAGGGTGTCATCCTTCAGTTCAGAAGCTTTCATGTCCTCTATATAGGCTTTTGTATAGTATCTGTCCTGAAATTCTTCTATCTTTAATTTATATACGATGTCATAAAACAGATTTTCATTAAGTTCCTTAAAGTATTCCCCTGATCCGAACCAGACAGCATTTTTAATAATAAACCCCTTCTGTTTCAGGTCAAACATAATATGATTCTTATTTTCCCCTATAAATTTTATATTTTCCAGAAGAATGTTCTTAGTCTGAAAGGTAGGCATTGGATTTCCAAAACCAAATGGTTTAAGCAATTCTATTGTCTTAAAGAATTCATAGGACATTTTTTGCATCGGAATCTGTTTGTCAATGTTTATAATTTTAATAAAATCATCATCTTTCAGAATTTTTTTTGCATATTCATTAATTTTTCTTTTAAATAGCTCAATATTTTTTATCGGAATTGTAAATCCTGCCGCTCCTGCATGTCCACCAAATTTGACAAATAATTCAGGCATGCTCTGTAAGGCATTTAAAATATTGAAACCTTCTATACTTCTACATGAGCCGACTGCAATTCCCTCATCTTCCTTGACTTCCATAATAATGACAGGCTTATAATATGTGTCGACTATTTTAGAAGCTGCAATTCCTATGATTCCATGATGATATTCAGGAGAGTAGTCAATAATTATAAAATCTTCATTGATTTTATTTTTCTCGATATTTTTTTCAATCATTTCCACAATTCTGTTCTGAAGTTCTTTTCTCTCAAAATTTTTATTAATCAGTTCCTTTACTATGATTTCTATTTCCCTGTTATTGTCAGAAGTCAGAAGCTTCACTACCATTTTTGCATCTTTAAGCCGTCCGGCGGCATTAAATACAGGAGCGATTATGAAACCGACATCATAAGTTGAATATTCTGTCTTTGGGCTCTTTTCGCCATTTTCACTATTATTAAATAATTTGTAAAGTAAAAAAGCAAGTCCTCTGTTTTTAGTAAAGGGAAGTTTTTCCAGTCCAAATTTTGTAAGAATACGATTTTCTGATAAAAGTGGGACAATATCGGCAATAGTTCCTATAGATACAAGATCCAGATATTCAAAGGCATCATCTTTTCTCCCGTAGCTTTCAAAAAGCGACAGAATAAGCATGAATACTGTTCCTACACCTGCAAGAGATTCAAATGTATACTCATTTTCCACTCTTTTAGGATTAATGGCTGCCAGTGCATCAGGAACTTTTTTTCCTTGTAAATTGTGATGATCGGTTATTATAACCGGAAGATTTATGGAATTTGCAAATTTTATTTCTTCAAAAGCTGTAATTCCACAATCTACGGTAATGACAAGCTCTCCACCTGAATCTCTGATTTTTTTCAGTGCATCGTTATTAAGTCCATATCCTTCATCCCTGACAGGTATATAGTAACTGACATTTTTAGCACCCAGTTCCTTCAGTGAAAGATACAGTACAGCGGTTGATGTAATTCCGTCAACATCATAGTCGCCATATATCCATATACTTTTATTTTTTTGGATAGCGTTTCTAATAATTTTGACAGCTTTTTCCATATCATAAAGTTTATCAGGATTCTGAAGATTTTCCAGTTTAGGATTTAAAAAATCCCTTATTTCCCTGGGAGATTTTATTCCTCTGGAAAATAGTATTTTCAATATATCTTTATCTACAGGAATATTATTTATTTTTATATCTTTATCTTTTGGAATATTTTTTATATTTTTA
>CAJPML010000254.1 GCA_905371725.1 Leptotrichia sp. oral taxon 215 | reverse complement strand
AAATAATAGAGAAGAAAAAAATGAGATTGATTTTTCTGATGTGAAGGGACAGCTTCTGGCAAAAAGGGCAATGGAAATAGCAGCGGCAGGTGGTCATAATATATTTCTGATGGGAGACCCTGGTTCTGGAAAATCAATGCTGGCAAAAAGATTTGTAACGATACTGCCTGAAATGAGTGAAAAGGAAATAATAGAAACTACTAAAATATACAGTATTTCAGGAATGTTATCACCTGACAAACCTGTAATTACTGAAAGACCTTTCAGGGCTCCACATCATTCGGCAACACAGACTGCACTTGTGGGAGGAGCCATAAGGGCTGGGGAAATAACATTGGCATTAAACGGTGTATTTTTTATGGATGAGCTTGGTGAATTTGGGACGAGAACGTTGGAAACCTTGAGACAGCCTTTGGAAGATGGAAATGTGACTATTTCAAGGGCAAATCTTATAGTGAATTATCCAGTGAATAATATAGTGATTGCGGCGTCTAATCCAACTGGAAGTGAAAGTTAATGTGTAAAAAACTTTCACTTCATATTATATGTTAAGAATTATTTTAAATCTAAAATCATTCACAAATTCTATTCTGTTAATCAGTAAAGGAAGTATTTTCTTAAGTTTCATTCTATTATTGGATTGATAGTTTAATAGTACTTCTTTAAAAATTTCTTTTATATCTATTATACCTCTTTTTTCAGAATTTTCTATATATTTTTTTAGTTCTTCTATTTTTTTGTTAATTTCATTTATTGATATGTCTACGTTATTACTCTTTTCTTTGATGTCTTCAATAGAAAAAACACCAATTAGTTTTAAAAGATCTTTTTTATTTTTTATAAGTTTTGTTTTTTCATTTTCAAGATATGAGATTTTTTCAAGATTATCATTTCTCTCTTCAAAAATATCATATTTTTCAAATTCATTTGATATTTTGATAAGCTCCTGGATAATTAGTTCCTCAAATTCTTTTACAGGTTTTGAAGAATTAGTGCATTTGTTTCTTCTGTTTCTTAAATTCCTTGTTGCACATGAATAATAATGATCCTTTTCATCTGCTTTTCTTGAACGGCTCCAACCGTACATTTTACATCCACAATAGCAATAAATAAGTCCTGAAAATAAAAATGTTGGATTATCTTCGTTTTTGATTTTTGGAATAAAGTTATTTTTTAAAAGTTCATTAGCTTTGTTCCAAGTATCTTCATCAATTATTGCAGGATGATTTCCTTTTGTGGTTACAAATTCTTTTCTATAAATACATTTCCCTGTTTTTTTGTCTATATGTTTTTCTCCGAACTTATTATACCCTTTGTAAACTGGATTTTTTAAAACTCTTGATATAAAAGTTTCCAGTTTATTATAAGTTCTTGCTATTTCTGCACGGGTATCGCCTTTTAAAAAATCACTGAATATTTTTTTAACTACTTCAGCTTCTTCTTCAACTATTAATAATGTTTTATTTTCCCATCTATAACCGAAAGGAGCCATGCCCCCCATTCTTTGACCATTTTTCAGTTTAGTAGCCATTCTTCTTTTTACATCAATGCCAATCTGTTCCCGCTGCGCATGCGACTTAAAGAATGTAAGGATGTACTCCATCAGTTCCATCAGATTAAATCTAAAGAATTTTTTTCCACTGTCTATAAATTCAATTATTACTTTATTTGTCTGGCATATGTTAGAAAAGTTCATTGCAAACAAAATATCTCTAGCCAGTCTTTCTGCATTTACAAGGACAACTCTTTTTATTAATCCATTATTTATATCTTCAATTAATTCATTCATCCCTTCTCTCACGTAGCTCCCTCCACTTGCTACATCTTTATAGATTTTAACGAGATTATATTTTTTGTTTTTTATATATTCCAGACCTTCTATTTCTTGATTTTCAAGACTTTCATTTTTTTCCTGTTTTTCAGTAGAAACTCTAAGAGATAGAGCTGTGGGTAGTGAAATATCCTCCAAGTCTATCTCTGTTATTTCAGTTCCTAATTTCTGCCATTTCTCCAGATCCATTTTTCTATCCTTTCAAAAGAATTATATTTTTCAAAAATTCTTTAATAAAGTTTTTCTTTGTTTCTTCGTTTAAATTGCTTTTTTCTATTTCAATAATATATTTCATATTTGTACCCCCTAGTTTTCAATTATTTCTGTCACATATGGCAGAAAATGTTTATTAAATTTTGTAATTAAAGTTCTTATGTATTTTCTTAATTTGACATCAATATCTAAATCCATGTTAGCGAATTCTTCAACTACTTTAAAGTTAACAACAACATCTTTTAAAGTTTCAAGTGCATCCGCTGTTTCAAAATCTGCACAAGGTAGGTCATTTTTCCATTTTTTCATATATTCTTCGTTTTTAATATATCTTTTTAAAAAATACTCCCTGCCCAATATTTTTTCTCTGTATATTTTCTTATCAAAGTTATATTTTGCTTTCATTTCTTCGCTGTGAAAAAGAAATGAGGCTCTTGTGATTTGTTCTATTAAGCTTTTTAACCCCTCGAAATTTGAAAGCATGGGATAATTATCCATGCTTTTAATTTTTACTTTGCTGATGTCTAAATCTGAATTAGGCAAAAGACTATGTTCGTTAAGTCCTAGCTGATTAAAAAGCTTAAATTTTTTAATTAGATGTCCTGAAGCTCTGTAAACTGAAAAAAGAAATAAATGCACGTCAGGATTAGCCTGTATCTCCTTTTTAACATCTTTTTTATCTAATGTTTTTACTTTCAACTTCCTAGCCATTTTCATTCCTCTTTTCAAATTCTCTTAATTCTTTAATTGCAAATAATTTTTTTAACCTTTTTCCCTCTTTTACATAGCTTTCTACTTGTTCAGTGGGAATGTATAAATTGCCATAACCAATAAATACATCTATACTTCTAGAATTATTTAAAATTAAATATCTTAACCCTTC
>CAJPML010000253.1 GCA_905371725.1 Leptotrichia sp. oral taxon 215 | reverse complement strand
ATTATAGTTCCAATGATGTAAATGAAATCCTTTTTTCCTTTAAACAGTTCTTTTTATTGATTTTTCTCAAAATGGTCAGTGTTATGCCTTTTTCATATTTACTTTTAAAAAAAAGATTATTAAGGTATAATATAAATAAATGAAAAATATTGTCGCACGCGTGCGATAATATAAAATATAAAAATGGAGGAAAAAATGAAAATAATTTCGGTTGTTAATCCGAAAGGCGGAGCAGGAAAGACAGTAACAGCGGTAAATATCTCATATGCTATGCATAACAGGGGTAAAAAAGTCCTGTTAATTGATGCTGATGCGAGAGGAGCTGTTTCAGTATATTTAGGATTGAAAAATGAAAATACACTGTTTCATTTAATAAAAGAACAGTATGAAAAATTAAATGTGTCTGATCTAAAAAAATATATAATTGAGAAAAACGGAATTGATATAATAATTTCAGATGCTGAATTAAATAAAATGGACAGCTATTTTATAATTGAAAATCAGGATTCCCAAGCACAGATTGACAGTATTGCAAATATACTTTATCTGTTCAATGATTACGATTATGTCGTGTTTGATACAGAAGGGACTGTAAATAATCTTACGAAAGCCGTTTTAAAGGCAACAGACTATATATTTGCTCCGTCCAAAAGTTCAGCCATAGATATAAACGGACTTGCAGACCTGCTTAATATGTATGATATTTCAAAGGTGAGCAATCCAAAACTTGAAATAAGAAAAATATTTCTTGTACAGACAAAACAGAATACAATAGTCTATAAGGAAACAAAAGATGAACTTATGAAATATTTTTCCAATAATGAATTTTCTGAAATTTCAGTGAGGGAAGATCAGAATATACTGAATTCAATGAAACAGCAGAAAGATATATTTTCCTACAGAAGTTACTCCAATGCGGCGATAGATTATAAAAATCTTGTCGATGAATTTTTACAGGAGGAGGAAGAAGATGAGTATTAACAGTATTTTAGAAAAAAGAAATAAATTTCAGCAGGTAGCAGAAACTACAAGTAACTTTGATTTTAAATTTTATGGAATTGAAGATGAAACAACAAAAAATGAACTTCTCCAGAAAGAAGAAATAGCTAAAAGAAATATAATGCAGATACAGAGAAATACAATAGAGTTAGGAAAAATACTGTATGAAACTCAGGAACTGCTTGCAAACAATAAGAATGGCGCATTCAACGGATGGTTTCTCAACCTTGGACTGAAGAAGGATTTTGTTTACAGGGAAATACAGAGATATAAAATATTTTTAAAATATCATAATGAAAAAATTAAAGAACTTTCCATAAGAACAATTAAATATATAAGCACCAATGAAATTCCTGAGGAGCAGGTAATAGAAATTATTGAGGCGGAAGAGCCTTCAAAGAAAATAGAAGAAATTGAAAAAAGTCTGAAAAATGACCTGACATCAGAAGAAAAGATAAAGGTTCTTGAAGTCAAAATAATACAGGCAAGGAAAAATATTTTAAAATGGGAAGAGGAAATAAAAAAGTTAAGAAGATGACTCAATAAGGTCTCAGTTTAACTTAAAAGAAATTACAATTTAAGAGGTAATATAAAAACATGAAAAAATTTAGACTGGAAAAGGAATACCAGAGGATGAAAATATCCCAGTATCTGAGGGAAGTGCAGAATTATTCAGGAAGAAGTCTCAGAAATGTGGAGGTATTCCTAAATGGAAAGAAGGTAAGAACTACAAAAAAACTTCCTTCAAGCGGTATATTGAGGGTAATTGAAAAGGAAAAGGGGACAGATATAAAGCCGATAAAACTGAATCTTGATATAGTGTTTGAAGATGAAGATATCCTGATTGTAAACAAGGAGCCTTTTCTTCTGACGCACCCTACACAAAAAAAAGCAGATTTTACTCTTGCAAATGGGATAGTGTATTATTTCAAGGAAAAATACGGCAAGGAAATGGTACCGAGATTTTACAACAGGCTTGATATGAATACATCAGGGCTTATAATTATAGCAAAAAACAGCTTTGCCCAGGCTTTTTTACAGAATTTTTCAATATTTGAAAAGAAATACATGGCAATAGTTGAAGGAATTATTGATTCTGATGAGAAAATTGTTATAGAAAAACCGATTTATAGGGATGGAGATAATTTGCAGAGAATTATAGATGAAAGAGGACAGTATGCAAAAACAGTAATAAAACCCATAAAAAAATTTAAAGATAAGAATGTGACACTTGCAGAATGTGAGCTTTTTACAGGAAGGACACATCAGATAAGGGTTCATCTGAAATCCATAGGACATACAATTGTTGGAGATGAACTTTATGGAAAGGGAATAGATATTGAAAAAGGAGTAAAAAGGCAGTTTTTACATGCCTACAGGGTAAAGTTCACTCATCCCGCAACTAAGAAGGAAATGGAAATAGAAATACCTTTAGCTGAGGATATGAAAGAATTTCTGGAAAAATAAGTTTTGATTTCATCTTTGAAAGGGGACAGAAACATGAAATATATCTATGATATTGAACAAATAAAAACTTATCCTGAAAAAATTGACTTTGAAGAAAAGATAGGGAAAAAAGCTCAGAATTTACTTGAGCTGGCAGTTCAGGGATTTAATGTGTCTAAATTTTCAGTAATTACAAATAAATATTTCAGGGAAGTAATATTAAATGAGATAAAAGAATATAGCAGAAAAGAAGGAAATGAAGATGAAATAAGTGACTGGAACAGTATATTTGACGGAAATACAGAAAGAAAAACAGAAAATATAGTAAAAGTCATAAAAGAACATAAAATTAAGGAAGAGTTTTTGAAGGAAATAGAAAATATAGCAGAAAACGACAGCTATTATGCAGTAAGGTCTTCATCGATAGAGGAAGACAGCAGCAATTTTTCATTTGCAGGTCAGTTTGAAACATATCTATATATAA
>CAJPML010000252.1 GCA_905371725.1 Leptotrichia sp. oral taxon 215 | reverse complement strand
TATTTCTTCTGCAGTTTTATCCCCTATAAGAAGGTTAAATTCTTTTTTCACATATTTTATTATATCATCATCAAATTTGTTACTTGCAACTCTTATGGACTTGCTGGAAATAATTTCATCCATTGAAAGAATTGCAATATCAGTAGAACCTCCACCAATATCAATAACAGTATTTCCTTCTGGTAATGAAATGTTTACTCCTGATCCAACAACCGCTGCTTTTCCTTCTTCTATCAGATAAACCTTTTTTGCTCCTATGGCAGCATCAAAGATAGCTCTCTTTTCAACACTTGTCATTTCAAGAGGAACGCATATCATCAATTCCGGCCTGAAAGGTGAACCTCCATATATTTGCTTAATAAATGCACTGAGCATTTCTCTCGTTGCATCAATATCTGAAATTACTCCCTCTCTTAAAGGTCTTATAACAACAGAAGTAACGGCTGTTTTCCCTTGCATTTCTTTTGCTTTTTTCCCTACTGCGATTAATTCACCTGTTTTTCTATCTTTTACAATTACTGAAGGTTCATTTAATACTATTTTATTTTTTTGTTTGTCATAAATCAAAACGTTAGATGTCCCCAGATCTATTGCAATACTTTTATTTATCCTGAAAAAATTCAGAAATCTTGTTAACCTTGACATAGCTTTCTCCTTTTATTTACACAATTATACTTTTAATAACTCTTTTTCTTTTTTTGCTAAAGCTTCATCTATTGCTGCAACAAATTTATCAGTCATTTTTTGAACCTTTTCTTCGCTTGATTTAAGTTCATCTTCTGTTATTTCACTATCTTTTTCCATTTTTCTCAGTTTATTATTAATATCTTTTCTGACATTTCTTATTGCAATTTTTCCTTCTTCAGCTTCTTTTTTTACAAGTTTTACATATTCTTTTCTACGTTCTTCCGTTAATTCAGGTACTGCAAGTCTTATTATTTTACCGTCATTTGAAGGATTAAATCCTAAGTTAGCCTGTAATATAGATTTTTCAATTACAGGTATCAATGATTTATCCCAAGGATCTATTGTAAGAAGTCTTGCCTCAGGCGCAGAAACTGTACCAACTTGATTTAAAGGAGTTGGCGAACCATATGCTTCTACAGTAACACCATCAAGCATAGAAACACTAGCTCTTCCAGCTCTTACATGAGAAAATTTATCTTTTGTGCTTTCCAATGATTTTTCCATTTTATTTTGTAATTCCGTTAAAATTCCTTCTAACATTTTACACCACCTTGATTTTATTTTATTTTTTTATTTACAAATTTACATAATTTTTCTTTTAGCTTACTTTACTAAAACAAATATTTCTTCATATTACAATTTTTATTTTTTTACAACAATAGTACCTATATTTTCCCCTTGAACCATTTTTAATATATTTCCTTCTTCAAGTGCATTAAAAACAACTATAGGCATATTATTCTCACGGCATAGTGATAGAGCTGTCGTATCCATAACACCAAGATTTTTACTTATAGCTTCATCAAATGTTACAGTGTCATATCTTACTGCATCGGCAAACTTCATCGGATCTTTATCATAGATTCCGTCTACTTTTGTTCCTTTTGCAAGTATATCAGCATGAATTTCTACTGCTCTCAATGCTCCACATGAATCAGTTGTAAAATAAGGATTTCCTGTACCACCTGCAAAAATAACTACTCTTTTCTTTTCCAAATGTCTTATAGCCCTTCTTCTTATAAAAGGCTCTGCAACCTGAGGCATTTGAATAGCAGTCAATACTCTCGTAGGAATATCAAGTCTTTCTATTGCATCTTGCAGTGCAAGTCCGTTCATAATAGTGGCAAGCATTCCCATCGTATCTCCGGTTACCCTGTCAAAACCTTCCTGCATTCCACTTACACCACGGAAAATATTGCCTCCACCAATTACAATAGCTACTTCTACTCCCTGATCATGAACTTCCTTTACCTGTCTTGCAAAACTTTGCAAAACATCACTTGAAAATCCGAATTCCTTGTTTCCTGCAAGTGCTTCACCACTTAATTTCAATAATATTCTCTTATATTTGAGCATAAGTATTCTCCTTCAAAATTTTTAAAAAATAAAGGGGTATACCCCCCTTATTTTAATTTCCTGCCATTGCAGCAACTTCTGCAGCGAAGTCTGATTCTTCTCTTTCTATTCCTTCACCAACTTTAAATCTGTCGAATGATATTATTGAACTAGGGGCTATGAATTTTTCAATAGTCACGCTGTCATCTCTAACATATTTCTGATTAACAAGACAGTTTTCTTCATAGAATTTTCTCATTTTACCGTCAAGAATTTTTTCAATTATATTTTCAGGCTTTCCTTCCTGCTGTAACTGATGTCTTGCTATTTCCTTTTCTCTTTCAAGGTCATCTGCTGTAACCTGTTCTGAATTAAGATATTTAGGATCCATAGCTGCTACATGCATTGCAACTCCTTTTGCTTTTTCTATATTTTCAGGCGTTGCTTCTCCTGAAACATTCAGTAACACTCCTATTTTTCCACCAAGGTGAATATATGTCTCTACAAACCCATCAGTTGAAACAAGTTTCAATCTTCTGATATTCATATTTTCCCCTATTTTAGCTATTAATTCTGTCAAGTTGTCTTCTACTTTTTTTCCTTCTAATTCAAATGCCTTTAATTCATCTTCACTTGTCAAATCATGTTCTAGTGATAACTGAACTAATTTTTCTCCAAAAGTTTTAAATTCATCATTTTTAGCAACGAAATCTGTTTCAGAATTGAATTCCAATATGGCCCCTTTTTTTCTGTCAGCTGAAACTGCTGCGAATACTAATCCTTCAGCTGCTACTCTTCCAGATTTTTTAGCAGCTTTAGCAATTCCTTTTTCTCTCAGCCAGTCAATTGCTTTTTCTATATCTCCGCCATTTTCTTCCAAAGCTTTTTTACAGTCAAGCATTCCTGCTCCTGTTCTTTCTCTTAATTCTTTAA
>CAJPML010000251.1 GCA_905371725.1 Leptotrichia sp. oral taxon 215 | reverse complement strand
GATTAATATAATAAAATTATAATGAGGTAAAAATGGAATATAAATTAAGTGAAAAAATCATAGGAGTAATTGTTATTACTATAAAAAAAATACTATCCTTTTTTCCTTTAAAGGTAAGATATTCTTTTTTTGAAAATTTAGGTTTGCTGGGATATTATCTTATAAAGAAACGTAGAGTGCTCACTATAGACAACATAAAGCGTGCTTTTCCCGAAAAAACAGACAAAGAAGTAATTAGGATTGCAAAAGAATCATACAAAACTATGGGAAAAATGGTAATGACTTCTATTTATCTTGAAGATATTACAACAAATGGGCATACAATAATTGAAAATGAAGAGCTGATACTGAAAGCCTGTGAAGATAATGAAAAAGCTGTAATAATAGTTTCGCTTCATTTAGGGGGATTTGAAGCAGGAAGTATAATGAGAAGTATTAGAAAGTTTTATGCTGTTTTTAGAAAACAGAAAAATAGAAAGCTGAATGATTTGATGACAGAATGGCGTGAAAAGGGAGGACTACACTCAATTCCTTTAAGAGATAGTGAAGCTTTAAACAGCGCCTTAAAAAATAAAACATTAATTGCTCTTGCCTCAGATCATCATGCGGATGATGTTGAAATAGAATTTTTTGGAAGAAAGACAACCGCCGTATCAGGACCGGTTTTACTTGGATTAAAACATAAAATTCCATTAGTATTATCATATGCAATATTTGAAGGTAATACAGTAAAAGTTATAAATAAAAAAATATTGGAAATAGAAAAAAAAGAAAATTTAAAAGCCACTGTAAAATATAATATGCAAAAAATATTTTATGAATTTGAAGAAATTATAAAAGAATATCCTGAGCAATATATGTGGCAGCATAAAAGATGGAGAGATGAATAAAAAATATAGAAATTATTTTTATCGTACTTGAATAAGAAAAAAAAGTATGCTAAAATTATATAGCGAAATTTTTGGAGGGAATATGAAAAAATATTTATTTCTACCAATTTTGTTGTTCTTTATAAGTTGCACTGCTGTTAATGTATCTAAAGTTGTATCTGATAGTGGAATTAGCACAGTTAATTCAGAAATTGCAGAGACAATAGAAGATCTAAAGGAAGCTGCAAAATTGAATGAATACGAAAAACTGAAAGAATTTTTCTTACCTACATTTAAAAATAATTATATTGTGAAAAATATACAGCAATATGATCTTTCAAGATTAACATTTCTGTTTTCGGATGTAAAGGTCATTACAACTTTAAAGGCACGTGGAACAATGATAATAAACTATGGAAATCAAAGTAATTATTATATAGTGACCTGGGAACGGAAAGAAGAAAATGGTAAATGGAAGATTTCAAATGTAGTAGAAAAGAAATAAGAAAGGAGAAATATGCCATTACCAATAATAATTTTACTGATTATTATTTTTTCTTTTTTAGCTTTTTTTATTTCTTATTTTTATGGAAGCACAATATCTAAGAAAAAATACGGCGAGCTCAGTGAGCTTGAACTTAGGATAGTTGATGCTAAAAGAAGATTAGAATCTTCAAGAAAAGAAGTTGAAAGGGAAATAGAATCATTTAGAAAAGAAGAAACATTGAAAGTAAAGGAAGAATTACTTAATGAAAAGAAAATAGCTGATGATGAAATAAAGAAAATGAAGTCAGAGTTAGCTTTTAAAGAAGAAAGAATTGCAAAAAAGGAAGAGACACTTGAGGCCAAAGCTGAAAAAATTGAAGATAAGGAAGCAAAAATAGAAAAACATCGGGAAAAGCTAGTAAGAAAAGAAAATGAATTAAATGATCTAATTTTAAAAGAAGAAAAGGAATTAGAAAGAATTTCTGAGCTTACAAAGGAAGATGCTGCAAAGATTATCCTTACGAAACTTGAAAATCAGCTGGATCATGACAAAGCTATTTTAATAAGAGATTTTGAGCATAATCTTGACAGGGAAAAAGATAGAATTTCTAAAAGAATAATATCTACTGCTATAGGAAAGGCTTCTGCTGATTATGTTGTAGATTCCACTATTTCTGTTATTCAGCTTCCTAGTGAAGAAATGAAAGGAAGAATAATTGGAAGGGAAGGAAGAAATATAAGAGCAATAGAGTCAGCTACGGGAGTAGATCTTATAATAGATGACACACCTGAAGCAGTTGTTCTTTCATCATTTGATGGTGTCAGAAGGGAAGTAGCCAGAATTGCACTAGAAAAACTGATTTCTGATGGAAGAATACATCCTACAAAAATAGAGGAAGTAGTGGCAAAAGCACAGGATGAAGTAGAGGAAAGTGTTCTTGATGCTGCAGAACAGGCTATACTTGAAGTTGGAATACCGACACTTCCTAGGGAAGTACTAAAAGTATTTGGAAGATTAAAATTTAGAACATCTTTTGGTCAAAATATATTGCAGCATTCAATTGAAGTTGCTCACATAGCTGCAGCTCTGGCAGCAGAAATAGGAGCTAATGTTGAAGTTGCTAAAAGGGCAGGACTGCTTCATGATATAGGAAAGGCTTTTTCTCATGAGCAGGAAGGTTCACATGCAATAAATGGTGGAGAATTCTTAAGAAAATTCTCTAAAGAAAATGAAATAGTAATAAATGCAGTAGAATCACACCATAATGAAGTAGAACAATTAAGTGTGGAAGCTGTACTTGTACAGGCGGCTGACTCAATTTCAGCATCAAGACCTGGAGCAAGAAGGGAAACATTATCAAATTATCTGAAGAGACTTGAACAGCTTGAAGAGATTGCAAATAGTCATGAAGGAATAGAAAGTTCATATGCAATTCAGGCTGGTAGAGAACTTAGACTAATTGTACATCCTGACGAAATTGATGATGACAAGGCAGCAATACTTTCAAGGGAAGTTGCCAAGGAAATAGAAGAAAAAATGCAATATCCTGGACAGATAAAAGTTACAGTAATAAGAGAAACAAGAGCAATAGAATATGCAAAAT
>CAJPML010000250.1 GCA_905371725.1 Leptotrichia sp. oral taxon 215 | reverse complement strand
GCAAAAAGTCTTTCAAATGATCCTAAATATGCCGGACTGTATGAAAGTAACGGAAGAGTGTCTAAAAAACTTAAAGCGCTTAGCGAAGAAAGAAAAAATAAAATAGAAGCAATATATAAAGATGAATTTGAAAAAATCACAAAACAGTCAGAAGAATATATAGCACAGATTAAAGCTAGAAAAGGAGCAACAGTGGCATATATTCCAACAACAAGCAGAAAAAATCCTCAAAGTAAATATTGGAGCGGACATGGTGGAAAAGGCGGTACGATTAAAGATTCTAAAAAAGATAATGAAGAATTAAGAAAAGAACAATCAGGAAAATAGAAAATAAAGCAGAACTTACAGTTTAACTTTTTATCAATTGACTTTGTCTTCTCTTTTTTGATATAATGTAACAAATGTTATTATTGTTTAGGAGAGAAATTTAATGTTAGGAAAATCAGGAAGAAATGTTTTATCTGAGATTATTCAGTGTATAGTTTCAAACATATTCAGTCCGTTCATTCGGAAAAATCCTTTAACTGTTTTTATTAACGGTAATTTTGTGTACTTTGAAAATATATGCTCCATTTACAGTCAGAACAAAAAAATTTTGTTAAATAAAAGTGATGTATTTCTTCAGTTTCTTGATAAATATATTTCTAATGTGGAATTTGATCTGTCCTTTCTTGAAAATATGGACATCGAACTTCTGATAAAAAAATTTGAGCAGCTCTGTTCCAACGGCTATATCAGTTTTATGACAAATGACATTAGGAAAAAAGTTATTGAAAGTTTTAAAAAGATTATAAACGGTATGGTTTACATACATGTCTCATTTTCAGGCATTATGCTGAATTATACTTCTTTTTCATCAAATGTAAGAATTGTGAGAGCTCCACCTGTTCATTATTGTTTTAATTAAATTAACCAATAATGAAGAGAGGAAAAAATCACAATGAGGGAATTAAAAGGAATTAAAATAGGAAAATATTATATTGAAAAGCCCATTATACAAGGTGGAATGGGAGTAGGAATAAGCTGGGACCAGCTTGCAGGAAATGTTTCTAAAAATGGCGGATTGGGAACAATAAGTGCTATATGTACAGGATATTACCAGAATATGAAATTTGTAAAAAAAGAAGTAAATGGAAGACCGTTAGGTACTGAAAATGCTTACAGCAGGGAAGCTTTATTTGAAATTTTTAAAAATGCAAGAAAAATATGTGGAGATAAACCCCTTGCCTGTAATATCCTGCATGCAATAAACGATTATGAAAGAGTTGTCACTGATGCTCTTGAAGCAGGTGCAAATATTATTGTAACAGGTGCAGGATTGCCTCTTGAGCTGCCAAGACTTACTGAAAATTATCCTGATGTTGAAATAGTTCCTATTGTTTCATCTGCAAGGGCTCTAAAAATCATATGTAAAAAATGGAAGGCGGCAGGAAGAACTCCTGGAGCCGTTATTGTGGAAGGACCTAAAAGCGGTGGACATCAGGGTGCAAAATATGATGAACTGTTTGCTCCGGAACATCAGCTTGAAGCTATCCTGCCACCTATAAAGGAAGAAAGAGATAAATGGGGTGATTTCCCAATAATTGCTGCAGGTGGTATCTGGGACAGAAATGATATTGAAAAGATTATGGATTTAGGTGCAGATGCAGTACAGATGGGGACAAGATTCATCGGAACACATGAATGTGATGCGAGTCCTGTACTTAAACAGGTTCTTATAAATGCAAAAGAAGAAGATATAGTAATAGTAAGTTCGCCTGTAGGTTATCCTGGAAGGGCAGTAAAAACAGACTTAATAAAAACTTTAGAACCAGGTACAAAAAAAATACAATGTATCAGTAACTGTATCTTCCCTTGTAACAGAGGAGAAGGTGCAAGAAGGGTAGGCTACTGTATTGCAGACAGCCTTGGAGATGCCTATCTGGGAAGACTGCAGTCAGGTCTATTTTTCTCAGGTGCAAACGGATACAAGCTTAAAGAAATTGTGCATGTGAAAGAGTTGATTGATGAACTTATGACTAATGTAAAATAAAAAAACAGAAACTATTCTAAATAGCTAATTTATAAAAAACAATGTAAAAATTATATTTATAAGTTATTTAATAATTTTACAATTAAAAATAGTTAATGAGTGCTAGAAAAAATCATTGTCTGAGCTTTTAAAAAGCGAGTTTATGATTTTTTCTTAACAAATTTCTATTTTTGATGAGTAAAATTTTAATAAACGAATAAATATAATTTTTATTGTTTTTGATATAACAATTCTTATTTAGAAAATAGTTTCTGTTTTTTTATTTCCAGCACATCAATTTTACCTTCATCAACCAGTATAGCCTGATTATTAGTTATTGGTACTAAATTTAATGAAGAATATGCACTCATTGTTTTTTCTGCACTCTCTTCAAAGGGAAAACATCCATAATGTGGAACTGTATAAAAATCAACCAGATTCAGTGAATTCAAATTTTTCAGTTCTGAAATATATTCTGTCCCATCATCCATAAGTCCTGCATATTTTATATTCTCAGAAACAATCATTGCTCCTGCGGACTCGCCAATATAAAGTTTCCCGTTATTTACTTCTTCTACGATTATTTCATCAGCACCTGTTTTTTTCATTTCCTGTAGAAGATAGAAAATATTTCCTCCTGACACATAAATAAAATCATTATTTTTTATCTTTTTTACTATTTCACTTTTTTCAGCCTGCGAAATATCTAAAATATCAATTATCATTCCTGCTTTTTCAAGTTCTTTTTTTGCATCTTTCACATAAAAATTTATCTTTTCAACTTTACTCGCAGTTGGAATAAAAGTTACTGTTTTTCCCTTAAGATTTTTTTCAAATATATTCAGTAATCCTGCAACATCTGCAAAAGATGAACATAGGAACAGTTTCTTTCCTTGATAAGTTTTTTTCATTTTATATTCTCCTCTTCATATTTTATATTTTTTATAT
>CAJPML010000249.1 GCA_905371725.1 Leptotrichia sp. oral taxon 215 | reverse complement strand
TAAAAATTGGGTAAAAAAGTTAGAATTTATAAGTTTTATTTTAAGAGATATTGCTATAAAAAAAATGACAAATTTGAAAAAATATAGTATAATGTATGATATTATAATAAAGCCATTTTAAAACAGGTGGCGTTTTACACAGCTAATTTAATTTTTGGTTAAATTTGACTGCATTTTAAAATTAATACTAAACCCATTTAAAAAATAGAAGTAAAATTCTATAACAATTAATTTGCCAGCCTTGTTAAAAAAATCAAATTTAACTCTTAAAGACAGATACTTAATGATAAAATTTAATTAAAGGGTATTCTAATAGTTACATAGGTTGTATAATAGAAGAATCTTAAAAAACATGATTTTCATTACATGAATTTTTTGATTTATGCTCTTTAAATGGGAAATAGTATAGCAATTTAGCAGATAGGAATTTTTTAGAAAGGAAGACGAAATGAATAAAAGAAAAATCGAAGGTGCAATATGGTTTATTGCCGGACTTATATTAATAATGCTTCTGGCAAACAAATCAAGCATGCTGAGTGATAATGTTGGGGAAAATATTTTTTCACTTATACTGGGTGGAATTATGCTCTTTTTTGGAAAAATGACATGGTTTATAGCGATTGCCGCCATGCTATACGGAATAGTTCTGTTTTTTTACGAGAAAATAAGGGTTGATATAACGCAGGGGAAAGTTGTTGCACTTATCGGAGTATTTCTGAGTCTATCCATGTTTCTGGTAAAAGGTTCGGTTGGGAAGAATCCTTTGCCGAATGTATTTACTGAAGCGGGAAGAAAACTTCTGGAAATAGGGTTTAACCGTGAAAGCGGAGGAGTTCCGGGAGCCTTGCTGTCGATGCCGTTTTATAAGATTTTGCATCTGAAATGGATGACTATCGGGCTGATTACCGTGCTGGCATTATTTGTCTGCCTTTTGCTAAAGGACTATATAGAGCTTGGTTATGAACTGCTAAGAGAAGTTGCAAGATATTACAAGAGCGACGACTATAAGGAAAAAAAGAGAAAGCTGAAAGCAAAAAAATATGCAGAAAACTTGAAAAAGACAGATTACAAACGTTATCAGAGGGAAATGCTCAAGGCAAAAATTATTCAGTCAAGAAGTGAAAAGCTGAGTTTTGAAATTGCTAAAAAGCCAAAGGATAACTTTTTGCAGAAAACGGAAGTCTATTCTAAGGAAGAGCTGGCTGAAAAAGAGAAGGAATGGATTGAAATCTTTGAAGAAAATGAAAAGCAGAAGATTCTGGAAAATGCTAAGAAAACTGAGAATAAAGAAAAAAATGACAAGGAAGAACAGGAAACTGAAACTAAAAATACCACAAATAATGAGGAACAGGAAGCGCCTGAGCCTAAAAAGCCTGAAGAAATAAAAGAGGAAGATAAAACGGAAAAAAATGAGGAACAGTATGAAAAAGAGCCAAAACTTGAAATTGTAACGCCTTTAAGAAGGGAAACAGCTGTTAATTCAGCACAGATGGATCCCAATTTTCAGCAGTTTCCAAAACTTGAAGCATTTGAAAACAGCGTGGCTGTTGAAAAGGGGCTGGAAGAGGAGCTAAAGGAAGCTAATGCAATGCTTGACAGCAGTCAGGGATATGATGATGTAGTGAAAAAGTCTATTGCTGAAATATTCAAGTCTAAGCCGATGGATTATAAGAAAAAGGAAAAAATTGAAAAGAGCATAAGGGAAAATGTGAGGCATCTGGAAAACGTTTTAAAAGAATTCGGGGTAGAAGCAAAAGTTGTGAACTATGAATACGGACCTACAATTACGAGATACGAAATTATTATTCCAAAAGGTATAAAAGTAAGCAAGGTTACAGGACTTTCGGATGATATAGCAATGAACCTTGCGGCGGAAAGTATCCGTATAGAAGCTCCAATTCCTGGAAAAAATACTATTGGAATTGAAACTCCAAATAAGATCAAGGAGCCAGTGCATTTTTCTAATATTATAAAGAATAAAGAGCTTGACAACGGAGAATTAAGGGTTATACTGGGAAAAGATATAGTTGGAAGAGATAAGCTGATAGACATTGTAAAGATGCCGCATTTGCTGATAGCTGGACAGACGGGTTCTGGGAAATCTGTAGCGGTAAATACATTGATTTCCACATTAATTTCCAAGAAGTCTGAAAATGAAGTAAAATTTATAATGATAGATCCCAAGATGGTAGAGCTTATGCCATATAATGATATTCCACATTTGCTAGTTCCAGTAATCATAGATCCGCAGCAGGCGGCAATTGCCTTAAAATGGGCTGTAAATGAAATGGAGAACAGATACAAGAAGCTTATGGAAAATGGTGTAAGAAACATAAAAAAATACAATGGTCTTAGTTATGTGGAAAAAATGCCATATATTGTCATAATTATTGATGAGCTGGCTGATCTTATGATGGTTGCGGCTGGAAGCGTTGAGGAGTCGATTGCGAGAATTGCTCAGAAGGCAAGGGCAGTAGGAATCCATTTGGTTGTAGCGACACAGCGTCCATCTACTGATGTCATAACTGGAATGATAAAGGCAAATCTGCCAAGCAGAATTTCCTTTGCATTAAGATCCCAAATTGATTCAAGAACTATATTGGATACAGCTGGCGCTGAAAAGCTGCTGGGACAGGGAGATATGCTTCTTCTTGCCAACGGGTCTTCAAAGCTGGAAAGGATTCAAGGGGCGTATATTTCAGATGATGAGGTTAAAAACTTGACAGATACGCTAAAATCTGCCAGAAAAGTAAAATATAGAAATGAAATTCTGGAAGAGACGCAGGAAGAAATGATAGATGTAGATCCTTTCTTTGAAAATGCAATAAATATTATAAGACAGGAGAACAAGGTATCAATTTCATTGTTGCAACGTAAATTAAAGGTAGGATTTAACAGGGCTTCAAGAATTTATGAACAGCTTAAGGAACATGGTGTCATAAGTTTTGACGATCAGATATTAGTTGACAATATTGA
>CAJPML010000248.1 GCA_905371725.1 Leptotrichia sp. oral taxon 215 | reverse complement strand
GTTTTTCACATATCTTATTTTGTATACTTTATTTTTTCAACATAATATTTACAGCCGCTATGTAGTAGTTTATTGAAAAATATAAAGCCTCGTCTTTTATCTGAAATGCAGGATTATGCCATTCATAAGGACAGCCTGTACCTATAAACGCAAACAGTCCAGGCACTTCCTTCTGATAAAACGAAAAATCTTCTCCACCTGTTGTTATTTCAGGAACTTTAACATCTGCAAATATTGAAACTTCTTTCCCTATCGCCTCTGCCAGAATCTTATCATTATCTACAAAGGAATGTGCATCTCCCCATAAAATTTCATATTTCTGGTCAAAGGCCTCTGTATAGTTTTTTATAACCTGGGTAAAGAGTTTCTTTATTCTTTCCTGTACAGATTCCCTGAAGGTTCTCATTGTACCTTCCATTATAACACTTTCAGGTATCACATTCCATGTGTTCCCGCCTGATATTTTTGTTACACTGATTATTGCCATATCAACAGGAGATACATATCTGCTCACGATAGACTGAATAGATGTAACAATCTGGCTGGCAGTCACTATCGGGTCATTTCCATTTTGAGGTGCCGCCGCATGAGTTCCTGTACCATTGATTTTCACTTCAAACCTGTCAACTGCCGCCATAAGAGGCCCTGATTTTATTCCAATTGTTCCTAGCGGTAAATCAGGCTTGTTATGAAAACCTGCAATTGCTGAGACTCCTTTTAAAACACCAGATTTTATTACTTCCTTTGCTCCTGCATTTATTTCTTCGGCTGGCTGAAAGATTAGCCTTACTCTCCCCTTAAGCTCTTTTTCCTTTTGTTTCAGCACTACTGCCGCTCCTAAAAGAGAAGCCGTATGAAAGTCATGTCCACAGGCATGCATTACTCCGGGATTTTGCGACTTATACTGATAATCTGTCATTTCATTTATAGGAAGCGCATCAATATCAGCCCTCAACGCAACTATTTTCTCACCTTCTCCAATTTCAGCAATAACTCCTGTTTTTAAATCAAAAGGAAGAATTTTTATACCATGCTCTGACAAAAATTTCTTTATAAATTCTGTTGTTTTATATTCTTCACCTGATAATTCAGGATTTTTATGAAGATATTGTCTAATTTCTATTACTTTTTTCAGTAAATTATCAGGTAGTTCATATTTCGCTGAAGATTCTTTTAATAATTCTTTTGACAGTTCTTTTTTCTGCAATTGATTTTTTCTAGTGTCATTTTCCATTTTAAAATTTCCCCTTCCGTTTTTTCATATAAACATTGAATTAAAATCTATTCGTAAAAGATATATCTCTGCTATCTTCTATTTTTCCCTATGTACATTAAATCCTGTGGCCTGCTTTGTTGCCATTATTGTAACATCGGATATCTGCACATGCTCAGGCTGATTTGCCACATATAAAGCTATATCTGCTATATCTTCAGGTTTTAATGCCTCTATACCTTCATAAACTTTTTTAGCCTTTTCCTTATCTCCATGAAATCTCACTTCACTGAAATCCGTTTCAACAATTCCTGGCTGCAGTGTACTCACTTTAATATTTTTATCAATCGTGTCAATTCTTATTCCGTCACTTAAAAATTTTACTGCAGACTTTGTAGCACAATAGACAGCAGCTCCACCATAAGCATAAATTCCTGCTGTGGATCCTATATTTATTATGTGTCCTTTATTATTTTTCACCATATTTGGTATAACTTCCCTTGTTATATACAGAAGTCCCTTTATATTTGTATCAATCATTCTTTCAATATCAGATATATTATAATCCTGAAATTTTTCCACTAAAAACTTCTCCTGCAAAAGTCATATTTGCTGAATAAAATCTAAATAGAAGTCCAGTCAGAACCTCAAAATCACTATCCTTTAACTGCAATTTTATAATTGCTGATTTTATATTTGTAAAATCAATATCACTTAATTCTAATTTATCATCATATATTACTTTACTAAATATATTATCCAAAAATTTTTCAAGACCTTCTGCATTATATATGCCATTTTCTACGAGAAATCTATCTAACTTCTGTGTTGCAGTCAAAATACTTACCGGAGAATTTAGCATAAGGGATTTTTTAATGCCTATTTTTTTCTTTTCACTGTCTATTTCCTGTATAAGTAATGACTGAAATCCTCCAAGACTGTATCCTCCAATATATGTATCAGTAACTTTCATCCCATCGGCCTTTTCCCTTGATACAGCTGTAGATACAAGATTATACATATGATCCGATTCATCTTTTATATAACCTGCATAATTATTTTTACTCTGGCTTACTATGTAAGGCATTGTAGTAGGTGAACTTAAGGCGATTATATTATATCCTTTATCATAAAAAACATTTGCAAGATACATTGTAAGTCCACTGTTATATAATGAACCAGTCCCTGATATAAGTATTATCAGAGGGGCTTCTCCCTTCTGTCTCCAAATCCCATATTCATAATCACTCCACTGTCTTAAAATTTCAGGAACTTTTTTCACAGATTTAAATTTTTTAACTTTTGGCGCTTTTCCTTTTTTCGATTTATACCATTGTGTATTAGGAGTCCCCATAACTGTTGCTATTATTGCATTATCCTTATAAGGATAATCAGCTGCTATCTGTGATACATCTATTTCTTCTCCAAATCCAATTATTGAAAAGAAAGTTACTATTATTACAATTAATATTTTTTTTAACATATTTTTTGTATGATAATATATAAAATTTATATAAATCATACTCTCCTTTCCTTAAATTTATTTTCCACAACTCAAGAAACATCAGACATCTTAATGTTCCTGTAACATTTCCCCCTGCTGAATTTAATCTGATTTGAGTTTTATTTTCTATTTTAACATACATTTCTATCCTTGTCCATATCAGAAATTTATATAACTAATGTATTAAAAAATGAGGCTATCTTAAAAAAATTAAAAAATAATGTGAAAAAAGTTCCTGAAATTTTAAGACAGTGGAGTGAT
>CAJPML010000247.1 GCA_905371725.1 Leptotrichia sp. oral taxon 215 | reverse complement strand
GAATTTTGGTATACACAATAGTTCCTGTAATATTTTTAGTTATAATTTACGGAATATATCGTACAGATTATAATGAAAACGAGAAGAGTGAGAATATATCGGGAGAAATATTAAAGATACCTAATTCAAACGGAAATACAGGAGACTTTGAATACGATAGCTACATTGTAAGTGAAGAAATATCGATTACCGATTTGGCATTAAAACTGAAAAAAGATGTCAGAATTCTGCAATATAATAATCCTGTAGTTCTAAAAAATCCTTTATTAAAACCGGGAACACGTATAATTGTATATAAAGAGCCTGTCATTTTTTATAAAATAAAGGACGGAGATACATTAAGCATGATTGCTTCAAAATTTCAAGTTTCCAAAGAATCGATTATAAATATAAATTCTGATATAGCAGAGGAAAATCTTAGTAATAAGAAATATCTTGTCATAAAAAATCCTGTAATAAATGACAATATTATTGCTGAAAAGGGAATGAAAGAAATAAGCAGTTTTGTTGATTTATCAGTTGAATTAAATAAAGAACATAATAAAAGCAATTTGATAAATAAAGAAACAATAATTTCGGATATATCAAATAAGAGAACGAAGAGTGAAAGTACGAAAAATAACTATAGAAATGAGGATAACTCTGAAAATATCGAAGTAAAAGTTATAACGGATAACGAAAATAATCAGAATGATTTTGAAGAAGAAGAAATAAAAATAACAAAAGAGGATATAAGAAAGCTGGATTTATCCAAAATAGAAAGTTACGAACTTTACTGGCCTGTGGTTTCTACGAAGATTACGAGTGAATTTGGAAACAGAATGCATCCGGTACTGAAAGAAAACAGATTTCACAGAGGAGTAGATATATCTTCGGTAAAAGGGGCAGCAGTGAATTCCGGAGTCAAAGGAATTGTAACGTATGCAGGAGTCAAAGGGAATTACGGGAATATGATAGAAGTAAGAAGAAGTGACGGACTGAAAGTAAGATATGCACATTTAAGTAAAATAGAAGTAAGAGTCGGTCAGAGAATACAGGAAGGAGATAAAATAGGAGAAGTGGGAAGTACAGGTATGGCAACAGGACCGCATTTACATTACGAAGTATTAATAGAAGATATTCCTGTAGATCCTATGAAATTTAAGTATCGTTAAATATGGAATTATTATTTCAGGTATTGGAAATCAAATTTAAAAAATAGATTTGGGAATTAAAAATTCTAAAAAATGAAAAGCTACCTCACAATAATTTTTCGTTTTAAGATAGCTTTTAAAAAATATGCAATAAATCAGTCTATATAAAGTGATGAATTTATAAAAAAACAATCAATTTAGTAATGTCAACTTAATGGCAACTAAATAACACTAAACCCCTTTTAATTCTATAAATTTATTGTCTAGGCACAACATATTCTTGTATAGCTCGTGTAGATGAAACAGGAAGAGCAGAAGTAATCAAAAATTTAGAAGGAGAAAACACAACACCATCTGTAGTGGCTTTTGAGGATAATAGTGTAATTGTAGGAAGTGATGCAAAAGAAGAATCAAGTATAAAGCCAGAAACAACAGTATTATTAGCAAAATCTTATATGGGAAAAAAAGTTAGTATGCTTGATTACAATGGTGAGCCTAAAATGCCAGAAGAAATTTCATCATATATTTTAAAAAAGCTTACAAGAGACGCTTCAGAACAACTTGGAGTCGAGGTAAAAGATGTTGTTATAACTTGTCCTGCATATTTTGGAACAGCGGAACGTACAGCAACTAAAAATGCCGGTAAAATTGCTGGATTGAATGTATTAGAGATTATAAGTGAGCCAACGGCTGCAGCTATATATTATGGTTGTACAAGAAAACTTGAGGAAAAGACAATTTTAGTATACGATCTTGGTGGTGGAACATTTGATGTTACAGTTATGAGGATAAGTGCTAACAAGATAGAAGTTATATGTTCTGATGGAGATCATGATTTAGGTGGTAAAAATTGGGATGAAATATTAATGGTTTATTTACTTAATCAGTTTAGTCAAAAAGTTGGATATGAAGTAGAACCGGATGAATACTTGGATCAGAGATTGAGAGATCTTGCTGAAAAACTAAAAAAGAGATTAACTTCCAGCCCTAAGGCAAGCGGAATATTGGAAGGCGATGGACGACAGGAAAAATTATCAGTAACTAGAGAAGAATTTGATAGAATGACATCGGTATATCTTAGAGAAACAATGAATAAAGTAGATGCTGTACTTGAAATAGCTCAAAGTAAAGGATATCAAGTTGATGAAGTTCTTTTGGTTGGGGGTTCAACAAGAATGCCTCAAATAAAGGAAACTTTAGAAAAAAAATTTGGAAAAGAAAAAGTTCATTTTCTTGAACCTGATGAAGCTGTAGCCAAAGGAGCCGCTATTCATGCTGTAAACGTTTATGTAAATAATCAGAAAAACTTTACCGAAAAGGATTTTGAAGCCGAAGAAAACGTACAAGTAAATATTAACGGGGATATAAAAGAATTAAATGCAAAGGACTACAAGGAAAAATTAAGTTTTTCTCCAGAAATGATGAGTCTAGGAGGTAAGGCAAGGGAAGTTGTTATGGCAACAACAAAAAGTTTTGCATTAAACCCTATTGTAAATGGTAAACAGATTGGATATAATATGATTATAAAAAATCAGCCTCTAAATAACGATTTTTTAGAAGTTTCAAAAGTTTTTGGAACTTATTTTGAAAATCAGGAAATTGTAAATATAGCAATATATGAAAATGATAGTATGGAAGAGTATTTTGAATTGGAGGAAAATTTAAAATTAGGGGATGTAAACTTGGAATTACCTAAAGGGCTTCCAAAAAAATCTCCAATAGAGATAACTTTAAAATTGACTAAAGAAGGAATCCTTGAAGTAAAGGGACTTGATAAAACTAGTAATAAGAAAGTAAAAGTTGAGATGAATACAAAAGGGATTATGTTGAATGAGGAACTGGAGAAAATAAAATGTAAGGTTCAAGGTATAACA
>CAJPML010000246.1 GCA_905371725.1 Leptotrichia sp. oral taxon 215 | reverse complement strand
GTTTGACTTTAGCATAAAACTTTTATCATAAGTTTTTTATGATTATTACTTAGTTTTGAATGAAAAATATTTATGATACTTCATTTCAAAAGTAATATAATAAATTATATTATATAATCTTTTAATTTTCAATAACTTTTTTCTTTGTTTCCACTTTTTAAACAACGTAATAAAAAGCCCATTCTCAGGGCTTTTTTCTATCTTATTATTTTTTGAATTTATCTGTTACTTTACCTGCTAAATCCTTTGCTCCTTCTACTGTTTTGTTTAAAGCATCTTCTGCTCCTTTTTTTATATCCTGGGCTACTTTACTGTCTCCAAGTTTTTTCGCCTCATCAACAGCTTTACCTGCTAAATCTTTTGCTCCTTCTACTGTCTTGCTCAGAGCATCTTCTGCTCCTTTTTTTATATCCTGAGCCACTTTACTGTCTCCTAATTTTTTTGCCTCATCAACGGCTTTATCTGCTAAATCTTTCGCTCCTTCTACTGTTTTGTTTAGAGCATCTCCTGCTCCTTTTTTTAAATCATTAAAATTCATAAATATCCCTCCTATTTTCATTACTTCATTTCTATGTACTAATATTATACCATATTTTCTATTTTTTTAAACATTTTTTTTATAAAATGTTATTGATCTGTTATTTTTTAAAACAGAACCATTCAAAATTTTAAACAGCATAAATAATGAATAAAATAAATCTAAATATTATGTTCCTGGTGTTATACAGCAGTTACTTTTATTATTATTCCACTGTTACTGATTTAGCAAGGTTTCTTGGTTTATCAACATCATTTCCTTTAAGCTTTGACAAATGATACGCCAACAGCTGATGAATTATTATTGAAAGAAATCCTGTGTAGTCATCTTCCACATCAGGAATATAGAAAACTTCATCAGCCACTTCTTCTACAAGTGTATTCCCTTCCTTGGCAATGGCAATTACATAAGCTCCTCTTGCAGTAACTTCCTTTATATTTGATACTGATTTTTCAAAAAGGTCTGACTGAGTAACATTGATTACTACAGGGATTCCCTCCTCAATCAGTGCAATAGTTCCATGCTTTAATTCTCCAGATGCAAAAGCTTCTGAATGAATATATGAAATTTCCTTTGATTTCAAAGCTCCTTCAACAGCTATAACATAGTCAAGCCCTCTTCCAAGATAGAACATACTTGTCTGATTCTTAATTTTATCAGCTACTTTTTCTATCTTGTCAGAATATTCAAGCATTTTTTTTATATTTTTTTTCAGTCTGTACAGTGATTTTATATCTTTTTCATATTCTTCCCTTGTAATTTTTCCAAACTTATAGGCCATATCAGTAGCAAGAAGATAAAGAATTACCATCTGTGTAGTATAAGCCTTTGTTGAAGCAACTGCAATTTCAGGCCCTGCCCATGTATAAATCACATGATCAGCTTCCCTTGCTATTGATGAACCTACAACATTTGTAATAGCCACAACTCTTGCACCGTTTCTCTTTGCTTCCTTCATTGCTTCAAGAGTATCCAGAGTTTCTCCCGACTGACTTAAAACTATTACAAGTGTCTTGTCATCAATGACAGGATTTCTATATCTAAATTCAGAAGCTATATCCACATCAACCTTTACTCTTGTTTTTTTCTCAATAATGAATTTTCCTACCAATCCTGCATGATATGCAGTCCCGCAGGCAACAATATAAATACTGTTTACTCCTTCCAGATACTCCTTTGTAAGTCCTGCATCATCAAAATTTATATTATTATTTTCGTCCACTCTGCTGTTCAATGTTTCAATCAACACTTCAGGCTGTTCATGAATTTCCTTTTCCATAAAATGTTCATATCCACCTTTGGAAGCTGCTTCCATATCCCATTCAACATGTGTAACTTCTCTTTTTATCTCATTTCCTTCTGTATCCATAACTTTAACAGAATCTTTTTTTACTTCAACTATTTCATTATTTTCAACTAGGTATACATCTCTTGTATATTTTAGTATGGCAGGTATATCTGAAGCTATGTAGTTTTCACCTTTTCCCAATCCTATTATAAGAGGACTTTCCTTTCTGACAGCTATTATTCTGTCAGGTTCATTTACAGCCATAATTCCAAGAGCATAGGCACCTTTTATAATCTTAATAAGTTTTTTTGTTGCTTCAAGCAGATCTCCTTCATATAGTTCATCTAGCAGATGAGTTACAACTTCAGTATCTGTTTCAGAGTTAAATTTATAACCCTTTGCAATAAGTTCCCTTTTTAAATCCAAATAATTTTCAATAATTCCATTATGAACAACTACCAATGTCTCATCTTTATTAAAATGCGGATGGGAATTTTCATCGGAAGGTTTTCCATGTGTTGCCCATCTAGTATGACCTATTGCCATTGTACCTTTTAATGGTTCCTTTTCCAATATATCAGCCAGATTTTTTAGTCTTCCTACTTTTTTTACAATATGAAACTTATCTTCTCCTGTATTTACAGCTATTCCAGCTGAATCATAACCTCTATATTCCAGTTTTTCCAATCCATCCAATACAAAATCTTGGGCGTTTTGCGACCCAATATAACCTACTATTCCACACATGTATATTCTCCTTATAATATAATTTTTCAGAGAATAATCACTACAGTACTTTTGTTCCCGCAATTACTTACGATTTTGTATACTGTTCAGGTTGTGATCACCTAAAGAGCATCCGCCGAAAATTCGATAACTCTTTTTCCTCGTCATCTTTAAAGTTTAAACATATATGAAAGTTTAGGGAAATATAAAATTATGTTTAAACCTAAAAGATTCAGGCGCTTTTTTATTTTTTTATTCTCTGATTTTACTGAATTATATCAAATTTATATTACATTTTCAATTTTTATTTTTGTTATACCAAAAAAATTATAGCAATGTAAAAATATGTGCCTCTAAATTTTTTAATTTTTCATTTAGTTTTTCAGCACATATTTTAAAATTATTTGTTTTTCACTTCTACAATATTCCATTATCTCTATTTATTTTTATCATTATTAAAAT
>CAJPML010000245.1 GCA_905371725.1 Leptotrichia sp. oral taxon 215 | reverse complement strand
ACAGTTATTATACAGTGTATTTTTTTGTTTATTTTGTCGCTTTTTCTATCATAATTTCTCTTTTTCCAGTATCCATTACTGCCTTTGCTCCAATTGGCACAGTGATAAATGGTCTTACATGCCCAGATTTGAAATTTTTTACAATTGGAATATTTAATCTTCCAAAGTTGTCATAAAACACTTCATCAATTGTCATATCTGTCGGATCAGACTGCTTAGGATTTTTAAAGTCCCCCAGGATAATTCCCTGAAGCTTGTCAAACTTTCCAGCTAGTTTTAGCTGTTTTAACATTCTATCAACACGGTAGCTCGCTTCATTTGTTTCTTCCAGAAATAATATTTTTCCATCTGTATTGATTTCGTGATCCGTTCCAAGGGTCGCAACTACAAGAGACAGGTTCCCTCCTGTAATCCTTCCGCTTCCACGTCCACTTTTCATAATTGTGTAAGTATCGTCAAAGCCTAGTAAATTATATGATTCATTACTTGTAAAAGCTTTATTAAAGGCATTTTCCGTAACTGGTGGTATATTTTTCATATTGTCTGACATGGGTCCATGAAATGTTACAAGTCCTGTCTTTTCATTAATTGCAAGCAGTAAAGTAGTGTTATCGCTAAATCCTGAAATAATTTTCGGATTTTTCTTGATTACATCATAATTTAACTTATCCACAATCCTTATTCCGCCATAACCTCCACGCACTGCAAAAATCGCATTGATATTAGGGTTTGCAAACATGTCATTTATATCTTTTGCCCTCACATTGTCAGTCCCTCCAAACCCATACCATCTTGAAGAAAATGATTGCCCGTAAACAACATTAAATCCTCTGCTTTTCAAATATTCCACTTCCGCATAGCTATTTTCATTAGTATAGTTTGCAGGTGCGATTAATCCAATTGTATCTCCTGGCTTTAGCCCTTTTGGAATGATAATTTCGTTTGACGGATTATTTTTTTGATTTTGATAAGTTGCAGTCGCAGTCTTTCTTGCAGGCGGATAGCTGCTTCTTGCTGTCCTGTACGTAGCCGCATTTAATGTCATGCCGCCCAGTACAAATCCTAGTGTTATAAGTATTCTGCTTATTTTTATTGTCCTCACTTCCTTTTTTATGCTTTTGAACTCCTTAAAACTGGATATTGAAGAATACGCCGCTTCAAAGCAGTTCCATTGCATTAAATTTTTTCTAAAAAAATAGGCAATTTATCCCAGCGCTAAAAAGTTGTGGATGCCTTGCCTAATTATATCAAATAATTCTGTAGTTCACAGTTTGGTTTACCAATTTATTATTTCATAGCCTGAACTTGTTTCAAAATTTCTGAAGCTCCGTTTACTTTGTTGTTTACTGCTTCCTGTAAAATTTTAACTGCTTCAGCTTTTTTCCCTTGTCCTGCGTAAACTTGTCCCAAAACAACTTTTGCAGCGTTGTCCTTGTCTTCAGTTATAGCTTTTTGTAAATATTTTTCAGCTAACGCTCCTGCTCCAACTCCTCCGAAATAAGTTCCAATTTGTCTGTTTGTAACTTTAGCTGATTTTAACTGGCTGTAAATTGAATTTAATTTTGCAGTATTGTTTTGCACTTCATAAATTCCTAACAATAAAATTTTTGCACTTGTATTCTTAGGTTCTGCAGCTACAGTTTTTGCTAAATATTCCTCAGCTTTTGCAGGGTTATTTTGCTGCAGGTAGAAAGTACCTAGCATTCCTAAGATTTGTCCGTTTTTACCTTTTGCGGCTGTATTCATTTCCAAAAGATATTTTTCAGCCTGTGAAGGATTTTTTTCATTTATCGCAATCTCAGCCAGCAGAATTCCAGCACCATTTACACGGTCACTTGCTCCTGTGTATGCTTTTTGCAGATATGTCTTAGCTTGCGCGTTGTTATTTTTTGTCAAGTAATATTGCCCAATATTGTAGTTTACTTCAGCAACAAAGTCTTTGTTTGTAGACTGTACAGCTTTATTATATCTTGCAGTACCTTTTGACTGTTCGTTGTTGTCAAAATAGAAGATAATTAAGCTTGATGTAACATCAGCATTTGTTCCTCCTGATTTTTCATCTGTCCATAAAATATATTTTTCAGCTTCAGCCTTGTTTTTTTGCTGAATTCCTACTAAATACAAGAATCTTGCCGCTTCAACAGCTTCAGGAGTAGTTGATTGACCATTTCCCCAAGCTGCCTGTAAATAAGGTTTTGCTTGAGTTACTTTATTTTGTTGCAAGTAATATGCCCCTAGTTCAAGATTTGCTTTCTGTGCATAAGTGGCATCTGTTCCTTTTGCAACTCCTTCCAATACTTTTACTGCTTCAGTTACTTTTTTCTCTCCTGCCAGTTTTACCGCTTTTTCATAATCTGATTTTCCGTCAGCAAATGAAATTGCCCCTGTTACTAAAATTGCTCCTATTAGTAATAATTTTTTCATTGTTCCTCCTAAATTATATTTATCCTCTTTAAAAATTGGATATTTGCTATTTAATTGTTATTGTATCACTTATAAATTTGATTTCACTTATAAAGTGATGTAAAATAATTTAATATGCCCTTTTATATATATATTTTCTAAAAAAATGCTAAATATTTCTCAGTGCGTCAACTAATTCTGTTTTTGAAGCAGTCTTTGCATCTACACCTTTTATGATTCTAGCAGGTGTTCCAGCTACAACAACACCCTCTGGCACGTTTTCTGTAACAATCGCTCCAGCTGCAACAACTGAACCTTTTCCTACTCTTACGCCTTCCAGTACAACAGCATTCGCTCCAACAACTACATCATCCTCAATAACTACCGGATCTGCTGAAGGAGGCTCAATAACTCCTGCAAGCACGGCTCCCGCACCTATATGGCAATTTTTACCAACTTTTGCACGTCCACCAAGCACAACGTTCATATCAATCATTGTTCCTTCACCAATTTCAGCACCGATATTTATAACCGCTCCCATCATAATAACTGCTCTATTTCCGATACTTACCTTATCACGGATAAATACTCCTGGTTCAATTCTTGCATTAATAT
>CAJPML010000244.1 GCA_905371725.1 Leptotrichia sp. oral taxon 215 | reverse complement strand
GAAAAATACAGATAAAATCACTTGAAGTTCAACAGAAAAAAAGAGATTTGAGAAATGCCAGTGAACTTTTTAAGGTGGGAGGAGCTTCGAAAGTATCTATTGATGATGCAAGAATTGCTTTGGAAACTGCCCAGCTGGAATTATCTACATTGCAGGAAGATTTATCTTTAATAAAAAATGAGATAGTAAGTCCGGTTGATGGTGTAATTACTGAAATGACAGCAGATGAAAACTATAGAGTAAATACAGAAACAACGTTATTTAAAGTATCAGATATAAAAAATATGAAGGTGGAAGTAAGCCTGTCAGATTCCCAGATAAAAAATGTTGCAGTAGGACAAAGGGTGGAAATAACGTCGGATTCATTACCTGATGGAGAAAAAGTTGAAGGAGAAGTTACTGAAATATCAGGAGTTGCTACAAAAAGTACGAGCCTTGATGAAAGTAATACAACAGTTACGATAAAATTTAATGACGCTAAAAGTCTGAGACCAGGAGCAACGATTAATGCTGTAATTTTCTACAGAGAAAGTAAAAATGTAATAAAAGCGCCTTATAGTGCAGTTATGAATGAAAATGGAAAATTTTATGTATTTACAGTGGATAATAACAGCAAAGTAACAAAAAAGGAAGTACAAATTGGAACAAATGATGATTCATATTATGAAATTTCTTCAGGAATATCAGCAGGAGACAGAATAATTTCAGTTATTGATGAAACACTTAAAGATGGAGAAAAGATAAAAATAATGGATCCTTCACAAAATAACGGTAACAATGCTAATATTAAAGTCAATAAGAAAAAAGGAAAAGGAGGAGGTCCTGGAGGACCGCCAATGTAGGAAACACGAATTAATATGAATTAGAGGTAAATCTTTATGATAGACGTAAGCAATATAGTAAAAATATATAAAACTGGACATTTAGAACTGACCGTATTGAAAGGGCTTAATCTTTCTGTGAAGGAAGGAGAATATGTTGCATTTATGGGACCTTCAGGAAGTGGTAAATCTACACTTATGAATATTTTAGGTTGTCTAGATAGCCTGACATCAGGAAAATATATTTTGGATAATCAGGATGTCTCAACCATAAAAGGAGATGCACTTGCTGAAGTTAGAAATAAGAAAATAGGATTTGTCTTTCAGACATTTAACTTGCTTCCTAAAATGACAGCAGTGGAAAATGTAGCTCTTCCGGCACTTTATGCAGGAGTGAAAAAGAATGAAAGGATAAAAAGGGCAACTGAGGCACTTGAAAGTGTTGGACTTGGAGAAAGAATACATCACAAACCCAGCGAAATGTCAGGAGGACAGAGACAGAGGGTGGCAATAGCAAGGGCAATAATAAACAATCCTAGGATTCTTTTAGCTGATGAGCCCACAGGAAATCTGGATTCTAAATCAGGTGAAGAGGTTCTGGAAATATTTAAAAAATTAAATGATAATGGAACAACTATAGTAATGGTTACCCATGAAGAAGATGTAGCGGAACATTGTAAAAGAATAATAAGATTAAAAGATGGTGTAATAGAAAAAGATGAAATCGTCTATAATCGGAGAGGAGTATAAATGGATTTTTTTGAATTGCTAAAATTATCCGTATCAAATCTGTTCAGCTATAAAGTACGTTCATTTCTAACAATGTTAGGAATAATAATTGGGATAGCAGCAGTTATATTGATGTCCTCTCTTGGTGCAGGAATTAAGGAAAATATTACGGGTGATTTGAATAAACTTGGAGTGTCAAATTTTGAAATATCAATTGATACTTCGCCTGGGCAGACTTATAAAACAGATGATCTACTTACATCAAAAGATATAGAAAAAATAAAAAGTATCGAAGGAGTTGAGGCAGTTACTCCTACTTCAAGTACCTTTGCCAGAATGACTGTAGATGATAATACAAAAATGTTTCAAGGAACAGGAGTGACAGAGGATTATTTTAAAATGTCAAATTATACGATATTAAAAGGAAGAAAATTTTTACCTAATGAATACAGAAAAGACGGAAAATATGTAATGATAGATCACATAACAGCAGAAGAACTGTATCCTGGTCAAAATCCAATAGGAAAAAAACTTACTTTAAATTTTAGAAAAAATAGTCAGACTGTTACTGTTGTCGGAGTTTATAAAAATCCATATGCAAGTCTAGGTGGTGGAGCTGAGGGCATGCCTGGAATGGGACTTTTACCAAATAATTATCTTAATCATATAAATGGTAATGAACAGGATAAATATACTGCATTACAGGTAAAAGCAACAGATGCCAATGATATGAACAGGGTAATGGAAGTAGTTAAGGAGTCTTTTAAAACAAGAGGAAGTGATTCTGAGACTTATAATGTATCTTCTACGAGCCAAGGACTTGATGAATTTAATAATATTTTGAATATGTTATCACTGTTTATAAGTGGAGTTGCTGCTATTTCTCTTTTTGTAGGTGGAATAGGAGTTATGAATATAATGCTTGTAAGTGTTACTGAAAGAATTAGAGAAGTTGGACTCCGTAAAGCAATTGGAGCAAAAACAATGCATATTCTTGTACAATTTTTAATTGAAGCAATAATTCTTACATTTTTTGGCGGTATAATTGGAGCAATAATAGGATATTTACTGGCACTTCTTATAGGAATTTTTGTAGGTGCAGCACCTATTCTGAGTCCTGTTGTTGTATTTGTATGTATTTTTGTTTCAACGATGATTGGACTTGTGTTTGGAGTTTATCCAGCAAAAAAAGCTGCGGCTCTGGAGCCTATGGAAGCATTGAGGGTGGATTAATTTAAAATTACAGGAAAATAAAGGGCTATCTTAAAATTGAAAAATATAATATAAAAAGGGGTTGCCTCAAAATAGTAAAAATTAATATAATATATGAAAAAGCTATATTTTATTCATTTACTAAAATTTTACTCATATAAAACAGTCATTTATTAAGGAAAAGTCAAAAACTTGCCTAAAGGCTCGAACAAATGACTTTTCCTAAATTCATTTCCTGTTTTACATTGTAAAATTTTAAATAATTCA
>CAJPML010000243.1 GCA_905371725.1 Leptotrichia sp. oral taxon 215 | reverse complement strand
TATTTTTTATTTCCTTTTATTATAAGAATATAGGAGATTTTGAGAACAAAATATAAAGATTGTATTAAAATAATTTTTTTGGTATAATTTTATCAAATATTTTTCCTATAAACACTAGGAAAAAAAGTAAATTTATTATATAATAAAAGGAAATAAAAAATAGAATTGGATATATGGAAGGAAACAGTATAAATGTCAAATCAAAAAAATAAACGTAATTTTTCTATAATTGCCCATATAGATCATGGGAAATCAACTATCGCAGATAGACTGCTGGAAGTAACAGGGACTGTCACACAGAGGGAAATGATGGATCAGTTACTGGACAGCATGGATCTTGAAAGAGAAAAAGGGATTACAATTAAGGCTCAGGCAGTAACCCTTAACTATAATGCCAAAAATGGTGAAACATATGAATTAAATCTTATAGATACTCCAGGACACGTAGATTTTATTTATGAAGTTTCAAGATCCCTTGCGGCATGTGACGGAGCACTTTTAGTTGTGGATGCGGCTCAGGGAATTGAGGCACAGACATTGGCAAATGTATATCTTGCTCTTGAAAATGATCTTGAAATACTGCCTGTCATAAATAAAATTGACTTACCATCAGCAGATCCTGATAGAGTAAAACTGGAGATTGAAGATGTTATCGGACTGCCATCAGACAATGCAGTACTTGTATCCGGAAAGACAGGACTTGGTATTGAAGATCTTCTGGAAGCTATAGTTAAATATATTCCTGAACCTAAAGGTGAAACAGATGCTCCCTTAAAGGCACTGATATTTGATTCGCATTATGATGATTTCAGAGGAGTAATCACTTATATAAGAATAGTGGAAGGAAAATTGTCTAAAGGTGACAAAATAAAAATTATGTCTACAGACAAGGAATTTGATGTACTTGAAGTTGGAGTATTTTCACCTAAGATGAAGGAAGTAAAGGAACTGACAGTAGGGTCAGTCGGATATATTATTACTGGAATAAAATCAATAAAAGATACACAGGTTGGTGATACTATTACTCACGTAAAAAATCCTACAAACACACCACTTGCCGGATACAGACCTGCATTAAGCATGGTATTTGCAGGAGTTTATCCAATATCCACTGATGATTATGAAGATTTAAGGGAAGCATTGGAAAAATTACAGCTAAATGATGCTTCACTATCTTATGTGCCTGAAACATCACTTGCCTTAGGATTTGGATTTAGATGTGGTTTCTTAGGACTGCTTCATATGGAAATAATAGTTGAAAGACTGAGAAGGGAATTTAACATTGATTTAATATCGACAGCACCTTCGGTTAAATATCATGTCACTCCTGAAGTTGGAGAAATGATAGTTATAGACAATCCTGCGGAATTTCCTGCAGGTAAGAAATATATAGAGGAACCTTATATAAAAGGAACTGTAATAGTTCCAAAAGATTATGTAGGAAATGTCATGGAACTTTGTCAGGAAAAGAGGGGAATATTCCTTAATATGAGCTATCTTGATGATACACGTGCAATGATAAGCTATGATTTGCCATTAGCTGAAATTGTAATCGACTTCTATGATAAGCTGAAATCAAGAACAAAAGGATATGCTTCATTTGAATATGAAATGATAGGATACAAGGAATCTGACCTTGTTAAGGTAGATATTCTTGTAAGCGGAAATCCTGTAGATGCATTTTCATTTATAGCACATAAGGATAATGCCTACTACAGAGGACGTTCAATCGTTGAAAAGCTTAAAGAAGTCATTCCAAGACAGCAGTTTGAAATACCTTTACAGGCGGCACTCGGAACTAAGATAATAGCTAGGGAAACGATAAAAGCACTTAGAAAAAATGTACTTGCAAAATGTTATGGTGGGGATATAACACGTAAGAAGAAACTGCTTGAAAAGCAGAAAGAGGGGAAAAAACGTATGAAGGCTATTGGTAATGTGGAAATACCTCAGGAGGCATTCCTTTCGGTATTGAAATTAAATGATTAAAATTATTCCAGCTTCATAAGTTAAATTTTAGAAAAAGAGGTTTTAATGGACAGAAACATAATATTTTTTGATGTGGAGACAAATGGAAAAATTGGAAGTTCTGTTTTATCCATTTCAGCAATAAAAGTAAATTACAATTTTGAAAAAAAAGAATGGACTAAAGTATCAGAATATAACAGGTTTTATTTTAGGAATGAAGGGGAACCAATTGATTTTGGAGCAGTAAATGTTCATGGACTAACAGATGAGGTTATAAGTTCAAAAAGACAGGATACTAATTATCCTTCAACATTTAAGGAAGATGTAGATGCATTTTTTCTATATTGTCAGGATACTAATCATTTTGTAGCCCATAATATAAAATTTGACCGCAGTTTTATTCCTTTTCCATTGAAAAATCAATTTGATACAATGATGGAAAATATTGATATCGTTAAAGCAGGGATAAATCCCAGCTATGGAACATATAAATGGCCTAAATTAATGGAATGTGCAAAGTTTTATAATGTCCCTATGATAGAAGATCAGCTTCATGAAAGTCTTTATGACGTGCTGATTACTTTCAGGGTATTCTATAAAATGACTAAAAATCCTTTTGGAAAGCCGAGAGTTGAAAAGTTTTTATTAAAGGACTAGAAATTAAAAAAATTTATAATTAAATTCATAAATCTGGAGTAAATTAAATGGGAATTTTAAATGAAAAAAGCAATAAAAATGGAATTGTTATCAGTGCAGAAAATTATCCTGAAACATTAAAATTTGAAATTTTAGAATATTTTTCAAAAAATATTTCTAGTTTTATAAATGAAAATGGCCATCAGGAGGCAATTTCCTATGTTGAAAAAAATATAGGAAGAAAATTTGAAGTCCCTCTAAGAATAGATGAAACAGTATCATTTAATGGAAGACTGAATGAACTGATAATCAATGAAAAAGCCAAATTTATGAATTTTTTTGTATATTTGAAAAATGAACTGATGAACTGTAAAAAATTCTATTTTATTGTAAGTTTTATAAAATATTCAGGTATTCAGCTCTTGATAAGCACTCT
>CAJPML010000242.1 GCA_905371725.1 Leptotrichia sp. oral taxon 215 | reverse complement strand
ACGGAGAATACTTTGCAATTTTTGCAAGAGGAGAATTTACAGGTAAAACTGTCAAACTGAATGAAATCGTGGGAGAAATAAAGGCAAGTAAAATTCCGTATTTTCTTGAGGACATTGCAAACATCATAAAAGAGGAAAACATTGAATTTGAAGAGTTTGTACATGAAGAAAGGTTTATTGAGCTGATAGAGAAATACAAGGAATTTGAACTTGAAGTGGTTGATTTCAATGATTTCCGTAAAGCTGATATGGAAAGGGCGTGGTAGATGAATGTATGTGGAACTAAAAAATATTAACAAAATGTATAATAGCTACAAAGCGTCAGATAATATAAATTTAGGGATTAGAAAAGGAAAGCTGGTAGCTTTGCTAGGACCAAGCGGAAGTGGAAAATCCACGATTTTACGGATGATTGCAGGACTGGAAACACCTGATACTGGGGAGATTATAATTGACGGAAAAGTTGTAAATAACATTTCTCCAAGCAAAAGGGAAATTGGCTTTGTTTTTCAGAATTATGCGTTATTTCGGTACATGACTGTGTTTGACAATATTGCATTTGGGTTGAAAATTGCAAAAGTGAAAAAGTCCATTATAAAGGAACGCGTGGAAAAACTTATGGAGCTTGTGAATATAAAAGGGCTTGGGAAACGGTATCCAAACCAGCTCTCAGGAGGACAGCGGCAAAGAGTGGCATTTGCAAGGGCATTAGCTCCCAATCCTGAATTATTGCTGTTAGATGAGCCTTTTGCTGCAATTGATGCTAAAGTTAGGCAGGAACTTCGGAACTGGCTACGTGAAACAATTGATAAAGTGGGAATTACGAGCATTTTTGTAACACACGATCAGGAAGAGGCAATAGAAGTGGCGGATGAAATCATTGTAACAAATAAAGGAAGAATCGAACAAATTGGAAGTCCAAAAGAAATTTATTCCAATCCCAAAACAGCATTTGTAGCCAAATTTATGGGAAACCCAATAGAACTGGAAAATATAAACAGATTTAAAGGTTTTGAAAACTTGAAAAATGGACAAAAAGCAATAATCCGTCCAGAAAACGTAAGTATTATAAAGGCAAATGAAAAATTTAGATATTCAGCTTCAACAGAGAACGGAATTGTTAAATATACATTGTTTCGTGGAAAAGAAGTGGAAATTGGCGTACAAATAAACGGCACTTTAATAAAAGGAAATCGTAAAATTGAAGAAGATGCTGTATCTGTGGGAGAAGAAGTCAATATCTATATATATCGTGCCTATGCCTTTGGGAAAAATGAGGAAGTGGAAATTGTGGAAAATGAAAATACAAGAAATCAAAATGATGTCGTTATTAAAAATGTCGTGATTTTTTGAAAATAAAAATTATTGTCTGAGCAAAGCGAGTTTAATTTTTGTTTTCAGAAAATGCTTAGACAAGCGGGGATTGTAAAGGGGATGGCGATTGATCCCCTTTACGTTTAGAAAAAAGAAAAAGTATAAAAATTATTAGGAAAGATATTTTTAATAACAATAATCTATAACAGTAAAATTATAAAAAAGTAAGTTTATAGAATAAGTTAAATAGATGTAGGTTGTGAGGTAATTTTATGGCAGAGAATAAGGCTGATAAAAATAATAAAGAGAGAAAGAAACTTGAAATAAAGGAATTGGAAACGGATGTGTTGATTATTGGTGGGGGAACTGCTGGATGTTATGCGGCGATTACGCTTGGAAAAAATTCTGATTTGTCGGTAATTGTGGCAGAGAAGGCGAATATTAAGAGGAGCGGGTGTCTTGCGGCTGGGATTAATGCAATAAATGCGTATAATGTGAAAGGACGTGTGCCACAGGATTATGTGGATTATGCGGCAAAAGATGCCAATGGAATTGTACGGCACGATTTGTTAATTACTGCCGCGAATAGATTTAATGAGATTACTGCTGAAGTGGAAAAGCTGGGGCTTGTGATTTTGAAGGATGAGAATGGAGAGTATGTTGCACGTGGAAATAGAAATATAAAAATAAATGGAGAAAATTTTAAGCCGATACTTGCTGATGCTGTGAAAAAGGTAAAAAATGTGAGAGTTCTGAATACACTTAATATTACGGATTTGCTTGTGAAGGACGGGAAAGTTTATGGAGCGGCTGGATTTTCTATAAAAAAAGAAGAAGCTATTGTGATTAGGGCGAAAAAAGTGATAATTTCGACTGGAGGAGCGGCTGGACTTTATAAGCCTAATAATCCTGGATTTTCAAGGCATAAGATGTGGTATCCACCATTTAATACTGGAGCGGGATATGCGATGGGAATTTTGGCTGGAGCAGAAATGACAACATTTGAAATGAGATTTATTGCTTTGAGATGTAAGGACACAATTGCGCCAGTTGGAACGATTGCTCAGGGAGTTGGAGCAAAGCAGGTAAATTCAAGAGGGGTTGTTTATGAGGATAAATACGGGCTTACGACTAGTGAGCGTGTTTATGGAACTGTGAGAGAAAATCAACTTGGAAATGGACCTTGTTACTTGAAGACAAGTGGAATTAGTGAAGAAGAAAGTGAAAGTTTGCTAAAGGCATACTTGAATATGGCACCAAGTCAGACATTGAAATGGATTGAAAGCGGAAAGAATCCGAATGAGCAGGATGTTGAAATTGAAGGGACAGAGCCGTATATTGTCGGTGGGCATACTGCAAGCGGCTTTTGGGTGAATACGAACAGAGAAACTACAATTAATGGGCTTTATGCGGCAGGAGATGTAGCTGGAGGCTGTCCGCAGAAATATGTTACAGGTGCATTGGCTGAAGGTGAAATTGCTGCGCTTGACATAATTTCAAAGTTAGCTGATGAAAAAAATATTAATTGTGGAAAAATTGATGAAAATGTGGAAAACTTCTTGAATGAACAAAAAAATCAAATTATTAATCAGTATGAAAAAATAAGAAATACAGAAGCCAAAAGATTTTCAACGGAAGATATGGAAGAAGGGATGCAAAAAATTATGGATGAATATGCAGGTGGAATCTCAACAAACTATCAATTTAATGAAAAGCAGCTAAATTTGGCAAAAGAGAAAATTGATC
>CAJPML010000241.1 GCA_905371725.1 Leptotrichia sp. oral taxon 215 | reverse complement strand
GATCTGGCAGAAATTGGAATTCCAGCTAAGCTGAAATCGGGAAAGAGTATAATAAATTCTTTTGAGAAGATGATACAAAGAAAAGAATGGAATAATCTGGGAAAAATGTCAAAGGACTTTAATAAATATTCGCCAGATGAAGTATTGAAAAAGGAAATTGACAGACTGTTAAAGGGAGGAAAATAATGAAAGTTTTGCTTACAGGGGCAACAGGTTTTTTAGGAAAATACGTGATTGATGAGTTGAAGAGTAACAATTATAAGGTAATTGCTTTTGGAAGAAATGAAAAAATAGGAAAAACATTGGTTGATGAAAATGTAGAATTTTATAAAGGAGATATCGAAAATTTAGATGATTTATTCAGAGCATCTGAAGGCTGTTCAGCTGTTATTCATGCGGCGGCACTGTCCACTGTATGGGGGAAATGGGAAAATTTCTACAATATAAATGTATTAGGAACAAAAAATATTATTCAGCTTTGTGAAGAGAAAAAATTGAAACTGGTTTTTGTTTCTTCTCCAAGTATATATGCAGGAGCAAAGGATCAGTTAGATGTCAGAGAAGATGAAGTGCCTAAAGAAAATAACCTAAATTTTTACATAAAAAGTAAAATTATGGCAGAAAAATTAATAAAATCTTCCAGTCTGAATTATATGATAATCCGTCCTCGTGGATTGTTTGGTGTAGGAGATACGAGCATAATACCAAGGCTTCTGGATTTAAATAAAAAAATTGGGATTCCTCTTTTTGCAGATGGTAAACAGAAAGTTGATATAACCTGTGTTGAAAATGTTGCCTATGCCTTACGGCTGGCATTAGAAAATAATGAATATCCGGGGGGAATATACAATATTACAAATGATGAACCGATAGAGTTCAAGGAAATTTTAACTTTATTTTTTAATGAAATCGGCACAGAAGGAAAATATCTGAAATGGAACTATAGCTTAATTTTACCTCTTGTTTCATTTATGGAAAGAGTCTACAAATTTTTCAGAATTGAAAAAGAGCCTCCTCTTACTAAATATACATTGTATTTGATGAGATACAGCCAGACTTTGAATATTGACAAGGCAAAAAAGGAATTAGGATATTATCCGAAAATATCTGTAATTGAAGGAGTGAAAAAATATGTTGAACACAGCAGAAAAAATGATAGAAACAGTTGATTATTTTGGCTGTGGATATTGCACAAGTGATTTAAAAAAAATTTTTAAAGGCTATGATAAAACAATAACAGATTTTTATGCAGGAGTTTTTTTGATTAAACATAGAAAAATGGGCTACATTCTTTATGACACAGGTTATTCCATGGATATTTTAAAAAATAATCCTAAATGTCTTTTATACAGGATTGTTAATCCTGTTACCTTGAAAAGGGAAGATATTATTGATTTTCAGCTTAAAAAAAGAGGAATAGACAAGAAAGAAATAAGATATATAATTATTTCCCATTTGCATCCTGATCATATTGGAGGATTAAAATTTTTCCCAAATTCTAATTTAATATTAACTGAAGCTTGTTATAATAGCCTCAAATCAGGAAAAGATAACTTTCTAATTTTTAATGAATTGTTTCCAGATGATTTTGAAAATAGATTGATATTAATAAAAAACTATAAGGAAAACAAGCTGTTTCCTTACAAAAAAAGTTTCGATTTATTTTCTGATTCATCTATGCTAATGGTTGAAATAGATGGACATGCAAAAGGGCAGGGATGTTTATTTATGCCGGAGAAAAATTTATTTATTGCAGCAGATGTATGTTGGGGAACTGAATATTTAACCCTGACAGATAAAATGAAATGGCTTCCCAGAAAAATCCAGAATAATTTTGAAGACTACAGGCAGGGAAGTGATTTGCTGAAGGAAGTCATAAGAGATAATATTGCTGTCATTGTCAGCCATGATAAAAAAGAAAAGATAAGAAGGATATTAAATGAGAAAAATATTTAAAATTGTATCAGCTTTCATAAAAGTCAGATATTTCAGTAAATGGACTTCAAGAAATGAACTTTTAGAATATCAGGAAAAGCAGGTAAGAAAACATCTGGAATTTTTAAAGGAGAACTCTCCATATTTTAAAAATCATGAGATTACAGAAGAATTCACGATGAATAAGGCCTTTATGATGGAAAACTTTGATGAATTGAATACTTTAGGGGTAAAAAGGGATGAGGCTATGGAAATTGCTTTAAACAGTGAGAAAACCAGAAATTTCAGTCAAAAATATAAAGATATTTCAGTGGGTCTTTCATCAGGGACATCAGGTCACAGGGGGATGTTCATAACAACTCCGGAAGAACAGGGAATATGGGCAGGAACTATTTTAGCAAAGATGCTACCAAGAAATGATATTTTTGGTCATAAAATAGCTTTTTTTCTAAGGGCGGATAATGATCTGTATAAAGCTGTAAATTCGTTTTTAATAAGTTTGGAATATTTTGATACTTTTAAAGATACTGATGAGCATATTGAAAGATTAAATAAATATCAGCCAACAATGATAGTCGCTCCTCCTTCGTTACTTCTGGTGCTTGCTAAAAAAATTGAAGAAGGAGGGTTGAAAGTTTCTGTAAAGAGAATTATTTCTGTTGCGGAAATTTTGGAAAAATCTGATGAAGAATATATGAAAAAGCAGTTTGATCAGAAAATAATACATCAGATTTATCAGGCAACAGAAGGATTTTTGGCCTGTACATGTGAATATGGACATTTACATTTAAATGAGGATTTGATAAAATTTGATAAAAAATATATAGATGAAAAAAGATTTTATCCAATAATTACAGATTTCAGGAGAACAAGCCAGCCCTTTGTAAAATATTATTTAAACGATATTCTGGTTGAATCAGAAGGAATTTGTGAATGTGGTTCAATTTTGCAGAAAATTGAGAAAATAGAAGGGCGTTCAGATGATATTTTTAAATTTATAAATAAATTTGGAAAGGAGATTACAGTATTTCCTGATTTTATCAGAAGAACAATACTTTTTGTTGAAAATATAAGAGAATATCAGGTTTTCCAAGTAAATGACGATTTATTGGAAATAGCTATTTTAAATATAAATGAGGAGCAGAAAAAAT
>CAJPML010000240.1 GCA_905371725.1 Leptotrichia sp. oral taxon 215 | reverse complement strand
GTGAAAATAATGAACTCAAATGAAATAAATAAATTTATAAAGGAAAATACTGAAAAAATATACGATGAAATGGTAAAAATAAGAAGAAAAATACATACGAATCCTGAACTGGGAGATGAAGAATTTGAAACAAGTAAAACTATAAAGGAATTTCTAAATAATAACGGAATAGAATATGAAGAAATTATAAATACAGGAATTGTGGCGACAATCTATAACGGAGAAGGAAAAACAGTGGCTACAAGGGCAGATATAGATGCATTACCTATATTTGAGGAAAATGATGTGGAATACAAGTCAAAGACAGATGGAAAAATGCATGCCTGCGGACATGATGCCCATATGACAATACAAATGGGAGTAGCAAAAATTTTAGCTGACAACAGGGATAAATGGCATGGAACAGTGAGATTTTTCTTTCAGCCAGCTGAAGAAACAGATGGAGGAGCTGACAGAATGATAAAAGCCGGGGCATTGAAATTTAAAGGGGATGCAGATAAAAAGATAGATGCTTTCTTTGCACTTCACATGGCACCTGAGATTGAACTAGGAAAAATAGGAGTAAGATATGGCAAGGCCCATGCTACTTCTGCAATGTTTAAACTGACAGTAAATGGAGTTTCTTCACATGCGGCACTACCGCATAAGGGAGTGGATGCGATACTGATAGGAGCAAAGGTTCTTGAATTTCTGCAGTCTATTGTAAGCAGAAGAATTGATCCGAGAGAAGAAGCTGTTATTACAGTCGGGTCATTTAAAGGCGGTGAAGCGGAGAATGTAGTCTGCGATAAGGTGGAAATGCGTGGAACTATTAGAACAATGTCGCAGGAAATACGTTCTTTCATAATAGAAACAATGAAAAGAGATTTACCTAAATTTGTAGAAGGACTTGGCGGAAGCATTGATGTAAATATAAGGGAGGGGTATGCTCCAGTTATTAATAATGAAGGGATTACTAAAATTCTGGAAGAAAATATTGTAGACCTTTATGGAAAGGAAAGTCTTGAAATAATTAATGAAGCCAGAATGGATGTAGAAGATGTAAGCTATTTCCTGAATGAAATCAAAGGAACTTTCTTCAGGCTGGGAACAAAAAATGAGGAAAAAGGATTGATTTATGGACTGCATCATCCAAAATTCAATATTGATGAGGAAAGTCTAAAAATTGGAATGGGAATACAGCTGAAAAACATACTTGAATTTTTAAAATAGGGCAGAAACTGGAAATTGAAATAGAAAAAATAGTATTCGGTGGGGAAGGACTGGGAAGAGTTGACGGATTTACCGTATTTGTACCGATGAGTGTTCCTGGAGATATACTTGAAATTGAAATAATTTCAGTGAAAAAATCCTATGCCAGAGGGCTTATTACAAAAATAATAAAGCCTGGAAAAGACAGAATAGATGATACTTCAAAAGTGAGTTTTGAAGACTTTGACGGCTGTGATTTTGGAATGCTTAAATATGATAAGCAACTTGAATATAAAAATCAGATGCTGAAGGAAGTTCTGGAAAAAATAGGTGGTATAAATCTTGAAAAGATTAATATAGAAAATATTATCAGAAGTAAAATTGAAACAAATTATAGAAATAAAACTTCAGAACCGCTATTTAAGAAAGACGGAAAGATTTTAACAGGATTTTATTCCAGAAAATCCCACAATGTGTTTTCTGCAAAGGAAAGTCTTTTAAAGTCAAAAATAGCTGAAGAAATGATAAATAAATTTCTGGAAGAGATAAATAGCTATGCAGGAACTAAAAATGAATTTAAAGTTTATAATGAAATTACAGATTCAGGCTTTCTGAAACATGTCATAGTAAGAAACAATGAAAAAAATGAAGTTATGCTTATAATTGTTGTAAGTAAGAAATCCCAATACAAGCAGTTAGTGAAGGTTCTTGAAAAACTTTACAATGAAAACGAGTTTATAAAATCAGTGTATATTTCAGTGAAAATAGAGGCAAACAATGTTATTCTTGGAGAAGATACAAAACATATATTTGGAGATGAATATTTGAAAGAGGAAATGGAAGGTATAAAGTTTAACATATATCCAGATTCTTTTTTTCAGATTAATAAATCACAGGCAATAAAGCTTTATGACAAGGCAATGGAATTTTTAGGAGAAAGCAGAAATAATACAGTAATTGATGCATTTTCAGGTACAGGAACAATAGCAATGGCTCTTTCATCTAAGGTCAGAAAATCAATAGGAATTGAAAGCGTAGAAAGTTCAGTAAATGCAGCAAGGGAAACTGCCGTTGAAAATAAAATTGATAATGTGGAATTTATAAATGGAAAGGTTGAAAAAATACTGCCTGAATTACTAAAAAAAGAAAAAGCTGAAGCGATAATATTTGATCCTCCAAGAAGGGGAATAGACGAAAAGGCTCTAAGAAGCGTTGTAAAGAATAAAATCAAGAAAATAGTATATATTTCATGTAATCCATCAACTTTTGCAAGGGATACGAAGTTTCTGATTGAGAATGGATACAGGCTTGAAAAAGTGTCAGCTGTGGATATGTTTCCGCAAACTAATCATGTGGAGGTTGTAGCATTAATACAGAAAGAGTGATAGTGAAAAGATTTTTTTCGATTTTTTGAAAATTGACTTTTGTTCTTATAAATAATATAATTTAAGAACAAAAAGGTGGTGATGGAAATTAGAAAACGTGAACTTCTAATTAGAAAAATAAAAGAAAATAATGGAATTATAACTACTAAAGAAGTTATGAATCTTGGTATTCATAAAGATGTACTAAAAGAATTAACTATAAAAAAGGAACTTGAAAAAATAATAAATGGACTCTATGCACTTCCAAGTGAGAATATTGATGAGTATCTTTATTTCTCATACAGAATACCCAAAGGTATTTTTTCTCACGAAACAGCGGCGTATTTACAAGGATTATCAACACGGATGCCCCTTGTTTATGTGATGACTGTAAAGGTAGGAGATAATGTCAGCAGAGTTAAGTCGGCAAGAGATAATATTATTTTTAAGTATGTAAAAAAAAGATTATTACGATATTGGGAAAATAACTATAACCAGTCCTTTTGGTAGAGAAATATCAGTATATGACAAAGAAAGAACC
>CAJPML010000239.1 GCA_905371725.1 Leptotrichia sp. oral taxon 215 | reverse complement strand
TGTATCTTTCTACTAAATCAACCATGTATTCATTAAAATCCATTCCAGTATCCTTTATCTTTTCTTCATTTTCATCAAAACAGTATACCTTTAAATCATCATCTGCTGTCCTTATATAAAAATAATAGTTTTCCATTTCTATTGAAAATATGAATGGCTTTCTTTTCAGTTCATCATAAAATACTTTTTCTTCAAAATCTTCATCATCTATAAATCCAAAATAGTTCATCCTTAAATAGGAATCCATGTCCCAAGTTTGTCTATATAAAATAATAGGATCATCTCCCAGTAAATCTCCATCACATCTTCCAGCATATTTTAAGAACTCCCTGAAATCTCCTTTTGCTTCTATATCATACAGCTTTTCAATTTTAGTTATTTCTTCTTCACTGTATCCTATTGCCTTTCTTTCATTTTTCTTTAGATATTCTTTTAGTATATCCATGTATCTTTTATTCATACTTTCTCCTTTAGTTTATAGATTTGTAACTGTTAATCTATACCTAATTCATGTTTCAATGCTTCCTGAAGTATATTTGAAAAATTTATATTACTTTTTTTAGCCATTTCATTCAACCAGCTTGGAATAGATACATTTTTTCTTACTGTCTGATTTTTGCATTCGTTAACATACTTTAGCATATCTAAACCGATTAAAGTTTTAAAACTTTCTCCTTCCACATAAAATTCCCTCTCATCTTCAGGAATTTCAATTGAAATATCGTTTATTTTACTAGAAACTGGCATTTCTCTACTATTTACAAAATCATCATATAGCCATGTACCAACATAATCCTCTGCCATTTCTATTGCTTCCTCCAATGTTTTTCCTTCTGTTGCTCCATAATCAAAATCTGGAAACACTACAACATATCCCCCTTCTATTGATTTATGGAATATTGCTGGATATACTACCATATTATATTTCCTCCTTTTTTATGAGCTTCAAGCCAGACTTATTTCAGTCCAGCTTATTTTAAAATTTTATGCTCCAGGCCTTTTCCCAATTCTTGCTTATGGTCTGGAACAACGGTTGATTTGCCTGTACTCTGATTATAAAATTTCTTATGTGAACCTTTACCACCTGTGATCTGTATGAAGCCATTCTTTTTAAGAAATTTAATCATTTCCGTTGAAGTCATAGGCGTTTTATCACCTCAATATTATTATACTTAATATTGTGTATAAAGTCAATAAAAAAAGCTATCTTAAAAAATACAAATTAATATAAAGAAACTTCTCAAAATAGAAAAAATATAAATATAATATAACAAAGGGCTATCTCAAAAAATTTGAAAAACATGAAAACTATATTTATTCATTTACTAAAATTTCTCTTATACAAAACAGTCATTTAAAAAGAAAAAGTCAAGATTCACCTGAAAAATCAGGTTGTTGACTTTTTCTAAATTCATTTTCTGCCTGATCAGTAAGTTTTTTTATTTCAGGCAATGCAAACTTAATTTGAGACCCTAATAAAGCAACATCAGCTTTCGGGCACTTCAGAAGATGCAACACATATCCTTATTACTACCCATAACTTTTACATTACTTTGTTACTACATATCCCAGCCTTCTATTTCATTGCTTTCTGAAACTTCCTTTATCCAGTGTCCTGATTTTTTTACTGTCTTTATCTGTGTAGGTAAATCCACTGAAATATATCCGTATCTGTTTTTATAGGCATTAGTCCATGACCAGCAGTCTATTGGTGTCCACGTATGATATCCAAAACAGTTTGCCCCTTCTGCAATTGCCTTGTGCAGATGAGTCAGGTGTTCCCTGTAGAATTCTATTCTGTAGTCATCTTCTATTACTCCCTCGGCATTCTTAAATCTTTCTTCCCCTTCTACACCCATTCCATTTTCTGAAATGAACCATTTTATATTCCCGTAGTTTTCCTGAATATTTTTTGCTATATCATAAATAGCCTTAGGATATATTTCCCATCCTCTGTAAATATTCATTCTTTTTCCAGGCATATCATAGTTTTCAAAATATTTGTCAGGCAGCCATCCTGATGACATATCAAATTCTGTTTCCCTTGCCTTTATTCTTCTTGGCTGATAGTAGTTCACTCCAAGATAGTCCACTGTATTTTTCTTTATTATATCAAGCTCTTCCTGAGTACTTTCCCATAAAACCCCATCTTTTTCAAGTATATCTGTCAGCAGTTTTAGAAATTCCCCTTTAATTGCAGGGTCAAGAAAGGAATTGTTAAAAACTGCATCAGAAATTTCCGCTGCCTTTATATCTTCCTCATTCTCACTTCTCGGATATGAAGGTGTCAGATTCAGTATAATTCCTATTTCTCCATTATTTCCTGTTCTCTTCTTATACTCTCCGTAAGCTTCTATTGCTTTCGCTGAAGCAAGTGCAGTATTGTAAAGTACCTGCATGGCCTTTTTCCCGTCCACTATTAGCGGATAATGAAATTTGTACATATACTGTGCTTCTACAGGAACTATAGGCTCATTGAAGGTCATCCAGTATTTTACCCTGTCACCAAACAGCTCAAAAGCTTTTTCGGCATATTTCACAAACAGTTCCACGACATGCTTTGACTCCCAGCCCCCATATTTTTCCTGAAGCTCTATCGGCATATCAAAATGATAGAGATTTATTACAAGTGTTATCCCCTGTCTTCTAAACTCATCAATCACTTCATTGTAAAATCTTACTCCGTCTTCGTCAACTTCACCAGTTTCAAAATCTTTAATCAGCCTTGTCCACTGTATCGAAGTTCTCAGTGAATTCAGTCCAATTTTCTTATAAAGTGCTATATCCTCCTTGAAACTGTTGTAAAAATTCGATGCGACATCAGGGCCCACTTCATTAAAAAATACCTTTTTATCTGTGTCATACCAGTAGTCAAATATATTTCTGTTTTTCTTGTTAAATCTTCCTTCACTCTGAGGTCCCGAAGTTGCTGACCCCCACCAGAAGTTTTCAGGAAATTTTAATTTTGCCATACAGTTGCCTCCTCACCGTTTTATAATAAGATTTTATTTTAATATCTGTATTTTACATAATTTTTTTGCTATTTACAACATTTTTTGACTGTCATTTTATATATTCATTTTTTTCTTCTTTCTTAATATA
>CAJPML010000238.1 GCA_905371725.1 Leptotrichia sp. oral taxon 215 | reverse complement strand
CTTGCTGTTTTAGGATTTGTTTTAAGTATTTCCATCATAAATTTTTTTGAAAATCCTGATATGGACTACAATGAACAGTGGCGTCTGGATCAGCTTTACTATGTACTTGAAAAAAATCTAAAAAAATGAAAAAATTTCAGACAGGATAAATATTTATTTCAATAAAATAAAGAAAAAAATAGATAAATGCTTTCAAATATAGTATAATAGTTTTGGCAAAAATAAGGATATTAAAATAGAAAGATAAGTATGAAAGGAGAAGGTAATGAAAGAAAAGATACAAACTCTAATAAATGAAAAAAAATTTTCAGAAATTAGGGAAGAGTTCAGAAAGTTAAATAACGTGGAAATTTCAGATTTGCTGAATCAATTTGATAAATCGGAATTAATAATAATTTTCAGGCTGCTGTCTAAAGATCAGAGTGCAGATGTATTTTCATATTTGGAACCGGAACAGCAGGAAATTATTGTTAATGCCGTGACAGACCGCGAGACCGAAGTTCTTTTCAGAAATCTTTATTTTGATGATATGATAGATATTATAGAAGAAATGCCTTCAAATCTGGTAAAGAAAATATTGAAGAACACAAATTCCGAAGATAGATATCTGATAAATCAGTTTTTAAATTATCCTGAAAATTCAGCAGGAAGTATAATGACAACTGAGTATGTGGATTTAAAGAAGAATATGAAGGTATCTCAGGCTATTAAAGTAATAAGGGATACTGTTGAGGAAAAAGAAAATATATATACATGTTATGTAATAAGTGAAGACAGAAAGCTTGAAGGGGTTGTTTCACTTAAAGAGCTGATTACGAGTGAAGATGACGTAACTATAGAAAGTATTATGAACCGTAATTTTGTGAGTGCTCATGCAAATGATGACCAGGAAATGGTTGCTGATGTAATCAAAAAATACGATCTGATTATTTTGCCTGTAGTAGATATCGAAAACAGGCTACTGGGAATTATAACAATAGATGACATTATTGATGTAATTGAGCAGGAAGATACAGAAGATTTTCATAAAATGGCAGGGATATCTCCTGTAGAAGAGACTTATTTAAAAACAAGTGCATTTACAATGGCAAGGCAGAGAATAATGTGGCTTATAGTTCTTATGATTTCTGCAACCTTTACAGGAAGAATTATAAAAAGTTATGAAGAGGTACTTCAGTCAGTAGTAGTTCTAGCTTCTTTTATTCCTATGCTTATGGATACCGGTGGAAATGCAGGGGCACAGTCTTCGACTACAGTAATCCGTGCTTTATCATTAGGAGATGTAGAAACAAAAGATATATTTAAGATATTACGAAAAGAGTTCCTTACTTCAACTATTGTAGCGATAGTTCTGGCAGCAATTAATTATCTGAGACTTATAACTTTGACTAAGATAAGCCTTGATGTTGCCTTGGTTGTTTCAGTAACGCTTATACTGGTAGTTATAATTTCGAAAGTAATAGGAGCTTTTCTGCCTGTTGTTGCAAAAACCTTCAAGATGGATCCTGCAATCATGGCAGGACCGTTAATAACAACTATACTTGATGCTCTGACATTAATGATTTATTTTAAATTTGCCACTATATTTTTAAGTACTATGATTAAGTAGATAAGGAGGGACTGATGGAAGAAATGAGAGAAATAATTGAAACTCTGGTAAAAGAAAAAAAATATTTTGAAATAAGAAAACAGTTAAATGAACTAAACGGAGTTGAAATTTCCGAAATAATAAATGATTTTGAGATTCCGGAACTTGTAATAATGATATTCAGACTCCTTAAAAAAGATAAAGCGGCTGTCGCATTTTCATATCTGGATTCTGAACATCAGGAAATGATAATTTACGCATCAACAGATATTGAGACAAAAAATATATTTGACGAACTCTATTTTGATGATATAGTAGATATAATAGAAGAAATGCCTGCAGATGTGGTAAAAAAAATATTAAAAAATACTGATCCAAAGGACAGACATCTTATAAATCAGCTTTTGAAATATCCTGAAAATTCAGCAGGAAGTATAATGACAACAGAGTATGTTGACTTGGAAAAAGGAATGAGAGTGTCAGATGCTATAAGTCGTATAAGAAAAACTGGAAAAGACAAAGCTAATATATACACATGTTATGTTACAAATGAAGAAGGGAAACTTGAAGGTGCTATTTCTCTTAAGGAATTGATTGGTAAGAAAGATGATGCTTTAATAGAAGATATTATGGAACGTAGTTTTGCAAGTGTACTAACTAATTCCAACCAGGAAGAAGTAGTAGCTGTATTTAAGAAATATGATTTGATAGTACTTCCAGTTACTGATAATGAAAATAGAATTTTGGGAATAATAACAGCAGATGATGTAATGCATGTAGTAGAACAGGAAGCTACGGAAGATTTTCATAAAATGGCGGGAATTACTGCGCCTGCAGAAGAATCTTATTTAAAAACAAATGTATTTACAGTAGCAAAACAGAGAATAGGATGGCTTGCCGTACTTATGATATCTGATACAATATCAGGAAATATAATACAGGGATATGAAAAGGTCTTGGCACAGTCGATTATACTTACTGCATTTGTTCCGATGCTGATGTCTACTGGAGGAAATGTTGGTTCACAGTCGTCAACAGTAGTAATACGTTCACTTGCCTTAGGGGAAATTTCTCCTAAGGATGCCTTCAGGGTTTTAAAGAAAGAGTTCTCAATTTCATTAATGGTATCAATAGTTCTGTCGGCTCTTAATTTCTTCAGACTGATATGGTTTGAAAAAATAGATATGATGATAGCACTTACAGTATCGGTAACATTAATATTTACAGTAATAGTTTCAAAAATAGTGGGAGCATTACTTCCGTTAGGAGCAAAACTCCTTAAAACGGATCCTGCTGTTATGGCAACTCCTTTAATAACAACAATATCAGATGCTGTAACACTTATTATTTATTTCAAATTTGCAACAATATTTTTAAAAATTGGATAGGAAATTATAAAAATAACAGTTATAACTATTCGCTAATTTTACAGTCTGATAAATAGATGACAGGAAAATGGTTTGAATAAATAGCTGTTATTTTTATAATTTCCTATCCAATTTTTAAAAATATTGTTGC
>CAJPML010000237.1 GCA_905371725.1 Leptotrichia sp. oral taxon 215 | reverse complement strand
TATTTAATATTAATCTTGTATTATTATCCTCAACTTTTTCATTGATAGGGTCACAATCTTTTTGTTGATAGGTATCAACTTTTTCATTGATAGGGGTATCAATCTTTTCGTTGATAGGAGTAATATTTTTTTGATTAATATAAATCCTTCTTTCTGAAATTTCTTTAGTTCCATTTTTATAAATTAAAACTGTTTTTATATAGCCTTGCTTTTCAAGGTTGCTTATCCAGTTCCCTACGGTATTTTTATGAACATCATAGAGTTCAGCAAAATACGAATTTGTTGCAAAGCAGTAACCTTTGGAATTAGTTAATGCTGTTATTTCTGTATACAGTATTTTTTCCATCGGTTTTAAGTTTTTATTATACCTGACATCTGCAGGCATTATTCCATAAAAATTTGGTTTTTCCATCTTTACACCTCTTGCATTACAGGGTAATTAGTGCTATAATTCCCTTATAATAATATTTTCTTTGCACTCTTTGAGTGCTTTTTTATTTGTTTTCACATCTGTTACTTGAATTTTTCCAATCTTAAACGTTTCTGGTCTCTTATAATGAAATATCCCTGACTGTTGATGTATATTTCATTTACAGTTGTTCTCCTTGTACTAGAATCAAACAGAAGTATTTTTGCTTCAGTAACTTTTCCATGTCTTCTGCTTGTCCTTACAATTTCTTTCCTGTTTCCTGTCTCTTCCAGAATATGCAAATTCTCATATTTTGGACATTTCCCTAAAAAATCTTTAAAATTCATAGTTTCTCCTTTTTTCTATATTTTGTATTTATATTTATTGAAAAATACAAAATATTGTGATATATTAGTTTTGTTAGCAAACAGTTCAGAGGATTGCCAAATTTAAAAACTTTAAATAATTATATATATCAGACTAACTGCCAAATTACCTCTGAAAAAATATAATTATTGGAAAGAAGGTATTTTTTATGAATTCATTTTTAAAATCTATCCAAAGTGGATTAAAAGCAGCACGTTCCAGAGCTAATGATTTAATAATCATTAGAAATGGTAAAGAAGTTGGGACTGTAAAAGGATTTGTCTGTGGAAAAGATTATCCTAATACAATACAAACACTTGAACCAACTGAAATTTATGATGGAGATATTCTAAAACTTCTAAACAAAGAATATCTTATAGTCGATGCCCAGCCCAAAATACATGAAAATGTACTCTGTTATTATATGGCTAAATTTAAATCAGAAAGTGAAAATTCAAATATTTCAAATACTTTTAACATTGGTACTGTACATAATTCTATTGTTGGTAATCAGCAAAATGCAGTTATGAATTTTGAAAATTCAATTACCAATTTAAGAGATATTGTCTCCCAAAAGTCAGAAGATAAAGAACAGTTAGAAAAATTTGCAAATTACCTTGAAGCTCTTTTAGAAAATAATAATAAAATCGAAAAAAGTAATTTTGAAAAATTTTCTGATTTACTGGCTAAACACTCCGACATAGCTTTAGCAATTGGAAATACTATTTTCCAATGGATTATCCGTAAATAGAAACATCAGCTCTATTCCCAGCATTTCTTTTACAAATGTTATTTCTTGTAGACTTAATGCTGGATCTCTTTTTAAAATTTCACTTTTCAAATCACATACTAAATCATGTAAATATGTTAATCTTTCCTGTTTCGTATACATTTTCATTCCATCTCACACCACCTTTTTTAATTATCAAATTTAAAAATCATTTTAAAGAAATTGGCGGACAGTATCAGACTCGAACCAATAAGAGTTTTACCTCCACAGTTTAGCAAACTGCTCCTTTAACCTTTCAGGCAACTGTCCATAACAACTGGCACAATTTAAAGAAATCAGAATCAAACAATAAAAATTTATAGGAGTCTGTGCCAGCAAGTTTTAATGAGGGCTTCTCTCGAAGTTTCAGTTAACGATTATCAACTTATTATGCAAATAAAAAATTATCCATAATTACTTACATAATTAAAGACCTTATCTATTGTAGGTCTGTAATTATTATGGAAAGCTTTATATATATTCTCTCTGCTCATTCCTAGAGCTTTTGCTATTTTTGTCAAATTAAGTCCTTTTCTTTCGTACATTCTTTTTATAGTCAAAAACTCTTCATCTTCATATATTTTTCTCTTCACTTTTTAATCACCTCAATTATATATATACCACATAAGTTAACGATTGTCAACTTATTTTAAAAATAAAAAGACTCGGTTAAGAGTCCTTATTTTAAAACTTCTTCAAATGCTTCTTGGAAAGGTCGTAGAATATATACTGGTTCCCAACCTAAATCGCTATAATTTAATTGTATAATTTTCATATTTTCACTTTTTACTCCATCTGTCATTGGATAAAAGAATTGTAAAATTATGCTTTCATACTTTAAATTATTATCTGTGTACAGTGTATCTACTTTTTTAGCATACTTTTTGGCGTCTTTTAAAACTTCTTTCACAAGTCCTTTTTTATTAAAAGCATCTCTTGCTTTTGCTTCAATAACAACACCGCTTTCTGCTGCTGATACTCTTGTAATTTTGGGAAAACTGCTTTTTATTTCTTCTTCTATTTCCTTGTAAACATCTTTTTCCTTTTCTTCCGCTTTTTTATCCGTTGTTTTTTCTCCTATTTTTTCTTTTTTTTCAACAACTTCTTTCTTTTCTTCAACTTTAGTCTCTATCTTTGTTTTTTGTTCAGTTTTGCTTTGTGACATAAAAATAAAAGACAGGATTACAAGAAAAAAGAAAATAAAAATTGTTCCTTTCTGTCTGAGTGTTCTTTCGCTTTTTATTTCTTCATTAGCTTCTTTAACCGACATTTCTTTCATATATTCTTTGAACTTAATTAACTCAATTATTCTGTCTTTAATAAATATTATCCCAAAAAAGATACTTAATATAACAATAAATGCTGCCATTTTTTCAACTCCTTTAAATTTTTAATATATTATACCTCATTTGAAAGAAATTTCAAAGAAAAAAGAGCCATTAGGCTCCTGAATTTACAACTTCCTCGTTTTAAGGTAGTGAAGCACCTGAATTTATTTTACAATGTTATTATATCATAATTTCTTTATAAATTAAAGTTCTTTTTTTGTCATCTTTTCCACAGACAAATCCTTTTAC
>CAJPML010000236.1 GCA_905371725.1 Leptotrichia sp. oral taxon 215 | reverse complement strand
CAAGAAAATGTTTAAACTATGCAACACCATTTGAAAAATTTTTACACGAAATTAGCTTTTAAAAAATTTGGTAAAATGTCGCAATTAATATTGCAATTTAGGTTCCTTAAAAAAATCTTTAAATATTTTCCTTCTTTCAGGAGTTCTAATTCCAATATGTTTAAACTTATTAAGCATATAGGCTGACATTTTTTCTGCCTGTTCTTCATTTTTATAATTTAACATTTCAGCGTATAACTTTTCATAGTCCATGCTTTTTATCCTCTTAGATTAATATTTTTAATTTATCAATATTAAATAGATTATTTAACTCTTAATTTATTTTTTTACTTCCTTCAGTTCAAATGCTCCAAAATAAATCAAAATAGCAATTTCTACTATAGTTATTGAAATTACTACAAAAGCTCTGTTTATGTTTTGCATAATAATTAACTGCATCATAATACAATGAAAAAGAGACAAGATTAACCAGATTTTATAATGAAGCGTTATTTTATATTCCTGAGTTTCTGAATTTACATCTATAATTTTCTTTGGTGATTTTTCAAAAAAGCTATTGTACACTTGAATAGTCTGTTTACCATAATCCATTGCAATTTCATTTTTCACATTAGGCATTATATCTTCTGTTCTTTCATCATTTATTCTCAGTTTATAGATTTTTATATTTTTCCTTGCTACCCTGGATCTTAGAATATTTTTAGATTCTACAATAATTTTAGGCATGTTATTCTTCTTTCTTAACTTAATATATCACACAATTACAACATCTTTCAATCCATTTTTTAATGCAATTCTTTTAAGTTTATTCATATAGGCAGCATTTGGTGTATAAGCTTTCAGGATATCTTCCCTAACACCATTCTGACGAAATTTTATAATCTTATATTTTATACCGTTGTTACATTCTGCAATAAGCTTACTTATATTATCCACCATTTTTTCATTGTCAGTTATTTCAGGAACAATTACTGTCCTTACTTCGTAAACTTTGTCCAGCCTTGCTAAAAACCTGAAATTTTCAATAACAGTTTTATTTGTCATCCCTGTTATAAAATTATGCTCCTCTTCACTAAATCCTTTTATATCTATCATCATCTTATCAAAAATCTCAACAAATTTCTTTTTTTCTTCAGTCCAAAGCGGAAATGAGCAGTTACTGTCTACAAAACATGTCATTTTTGGCCACTTCTCCTTCACTGCTGTAAAAAGCTCTGTCAGGAATCTCCATTGCAATGTACACTCTCCCCCTGAAACAGTTATTCCTGATATGAAAGGAGCAACTTCTGTGATTTCATTCATAATCTCTTCCACAGTCATTGCAGTTACATCATCAGAACAGTTTCCTTCCTTCATTATTTCTATTGTTTCAGGATTGTGACAGTACAGGCAGTCAAAATTACATCCCTGAAAAAATATTGACAGCCTGTTACCCGGGCCGTCAACATTACTGAAGGGTATTATTTTGTTAACAATCCCTTTCATTATTCATTTCCTCTCACTTTTCTTTCCAATATTTTTGAGTTTTCCCTTGCTCCCAGTCCAAATACAACTGTCTGCTGTATAACCTGCTCATTTTTGTGTAATTTTTCCATTTCAGATTTTTTTACAAGATATCCTGTAATTCTTATTACATCAGCATCTGTAGAATAAACAGAGAAATATCTCATTCCTTCTTTAAATGCACCTTTTATAATATCAAGAATTGAAGCAGGATTCTTGGAAGCCATCTCATCAAATGGGAAAATATCTCCTATTCCAGATTTGAAATATGGGTGGAATTTAGCAGTCTGTTTTATATGCTTAGGTAAAGCAGGTTCATCTCCTATAGGGATTCTGCATCCTGGACTTATTCCTGCATCTGTATCTATTCCTACCTGAGCATGAAGTACATAGTGATTATCAGTTATTTCACAATATTCTGTCTTATAGCTATGCACTAAATTCTGTAATTTATCAACAATTCTTACTCCTAAATCATCAGCGTATTTACTCCATCCAAACTTGTCTTCCTTCTTTTCTGCACCTATTACTTTATTTACACATTCAGCAAGTCCCACTACTCCAAACATTCCACTAAATCTATCTCTATGTATAAGTCCTTCTTTTACAAGGAAACTTGTATCAAAAAATCCGCTTTCTTCTACAAGAAACTTAACTCTTTTGTCCATATAGCTTGTCATTCTTTTAACTGCTTCAGGCAATGCGTTATTAAGCAAATCTTCTTCATCTTTTGCTTCATTTGCCAATTTTGCAAGGTTAAGTCTTACAAGTGTATAAGCTCCACCACCTATGCTAAGTCCATTATAGCAGCTTGCTATTGCATAGTCTTTTCCATAAAAATCTTTTCTGAACATTTTATTATTTGCAAAACTAGGTTTAGCAACTTTTAGACTTGTTTCAATTGCCAATACTGCAAAATCATCAGGAGTTACTTCCTCATCATATTTCAATGTCAGGTTAGGAGTCATTGTATTGAGCTCAGCTGTAGCTCTCAGTATCATTTCTCCTGCCTTTGTCTTATGAGGCCCTAAATTTGCATGACAGAAAGAATCCGTAATAGTTCTGTCAATCTGAAGAAGGAACAGCTTAATAGCTTTGTATGCCTCTTCCTCATCTTTTATATACGGCTCGAGTAATGTATCAAGATTTCCAAGATACACCGGATATGTTGTTATGGAAGGTACATGATTGTATAATATGAGTAAATTAATCGTAGCTTCCCATATGTCCTTTGCAGGCTTTATTTCAAGAAATTTGCTTCCCTGTTTCATAAATACTTCATAATCAGGAGTAATGTATCTTGCCCTGTATGGAGCATTTCCTTCAAACAAATCACATATTATGCCTTTATCTCTGTATTCCTGAATTTCAGGTGTAATTCCAAGAACATCAAGTGTAGCTTCAGCCGCTCCCGCCAGTGTTCTCAGCTTCTGTTCATAAGTCAGAACTCTATTTTTAACGATAGATAAAATTTGATCCGACATAAAAGTCCTCCTCTAAATAAATTCTTTTCATGTACTTTTTAACTACTTATTTTAAATGTGAATTTTTAAATTTTATAATTTTCCCTCTTTGTCTTTTTTCATACAAATATTGTACCACATTTTTTCTATAAAGGCTATATCTTAATT
>CAJPML010000235.1 GCA_905371725.1 Leptotrichia sp. oral taxon 215 | reverse complement strand
TTAGACAGACTGAATGACAATGCGGGAAATTTTAAAAATAGCAGTAATGCAATAATTGGTGCAGATTTTGTAACTTCTACGCCAAGTCAGGCACCAGCTCTTACAAAAAATTGGATTGAAAATTTAAATTATCGACTGGAACTCTGTAAAAATAACAATGAAAAGTTATTGGAAATACTACATTCTCATATAGAATTTGAGAGAATACATCCTTTTAGCGATGGAAATGGACGAACAGGAAGGCTGATTATGCTGTATTTGTGCTTTCAGGAAAAAATAAGTCCATTTGTTATTGAAAAAAGTGACAGAGCTCTGTATATGAATTATTTAAGGGAACAGAATACAGATATTATTTTTGAAAGAGTAAAGGAATTGCAAGATTTTGAAGAGAGAAGAATGAAACAATTTTAAATGAGTTAATTAAAAAATATATATAAAAACTTGGAGAGAAAAATAAAATTGGAGGATAAAAAATGTCAGAAACTAAAAAAGAAATCAAAAGACCGAGAACTTTATTTGATAAGGTCTGGGAAAAACACGTAATTACAGGAGAGCCCGGGGAAGCACAGCTGCTTTACATAGATTTACACTTGATTCATGAAGTTACTTCACCACAGGCATTTTCAGGACTGAGATTAGCTGGGAGAAAGGTAAGAAGGCCTGACCTGACATTTGGGACAATGGATCACAACACTCCAACCATAATGTCACAAAGACTGGATATCAAAGATAAGATTTCCAAGGCACAGCTGGATGCACTTGCGGCAAACTGTAAGGAATTTGGAATAGAGCTGGTCGATATGTTTAATGAAAACAATGGAATTGTGCATATGGTAGGTCCTGAGCAGGGACTTACACAGCCTGGAAAAACAGTAGTCTGTGGAGATAGCCATACTGCAACTCATGGGGCATTTGGAGCAATTGCGTTTGGAATAGGAACAAGTGAAGTTGAACATGTTCTGGCTACACAGACAATCTGGCAGAAAAAACCTAAGACGATGGGGATTGAAATAACGGGTAAACTGCAAAAAGGTGTTTATGCAAAGGATATAATACTGCATATAATTAAAACATATGGAATTGGACTTGGAAATGGTTATGCCTTTGAATTTTTTGGAGATACGATAAGAGGCCTTTCGATGGAAGAAAGAATGACAATATGTAATATGGCAATTGAAGGTGGAGGAAAATCAGGAATTATCGCTCCTGATGAAACTACTTTTGAATATGTTAGAGGAAAAAGATTTGCGCCGGAAGGTGAAGAATTTGAGAAAAAGGTTACTGAATGGAAGGAATTGTATACTGATTCTGTAGAAGCCTTTGATAAACATATTAAAGTGGATGTTTCAGACCTTGAGCCGCAAGTTACCTGGGGGACAAATCCTGAAATGGGAATCAATATTACAGGAACTTTCCCTGAAATTAAAGATCATAATGATGAAAAGGCCTACGAGTATATGGGATTAAAACCGGGGCAGACTCCATTTGACATTCCTTTAAAGCATGTGTTTATCGGTTCGTGTACTAATGGAAGACTGAGCGATTTGGAAATTGCCGCAAAAATTGTAAAAGGAAAGAAAGTTGCATCTAATATTACAGCAGTTGTAGTTCCTGGTTCACAGATTGTTAAAAAGATAGCCGAAGAAAATGGAATAGCACAGATATTAAAAGATGCAGGTTTTGAATGGAGAGAAGCTGGCTGTTCCACTTGCCTTGGAATGAATCCTGATTTGATACCTGCAGGGGAACACTGTGCTTCAACTTCCAATAGAAATTTTGAAGGAAGACAGGGAAAAGGAGCAAGAACTCACTTAGTAAGTCCTGCAATGGCTGCTGCTGCCGCAATTTATGGGAAATTTGTGGATGTAAGGGAATTGGAAGAAGTGAAATAAATTTATAAAAATAATGGTTTTTATTGTTTAAAAATAAAAGAGAGGAGAGTAAAATGAAACCATTTACAAAATATGAAGGAACTATTGTTCCTATAATGAATGACAATATTGACACAGATCAGTTGATTCCGAAGCAGTATTTAAAAAGTATCGAAAAAACAGGATTTGGCCAATATGTGTTTGATGAGTGGAGATATAATGAGGATAGAACTGACAATATGGATTTTAATCTAAACAAGCCTGAATACAGAACAGGGACAATTTTGATTACAGGAGATAATTTTGGGTGCGGTTCGAGCAGGGAACATGCGGCTTGGGCATTGCAGGATTATGGTTTTCATGTAATTGTTGCAGGAGGATATTCAGGGATATTCTATATGAACTGGCTGAATAACGGGCATTTGCCGATAACTCTATCGGAAGCGGACAGATTGGAGCTGGCTAAACTTCCTGGAGATGCAAAAGTGACAGTTGATCTTGAAAATAATAAATTGACTGCAAATGGAAAGGATTATTTCTTTGAACTGGAAGAAAGCTGGAAACAGAGATTACTGAAAGGACTTGATTCAATTGGGCTGACTTTACAGCATGAGGATGAGATTAGGAAGTATGAGGAGAGTCATAAATAGTTTAAAAGAGGAGTAAAATGAAAAATTGGGAAATCATAGATGGAGAGCATACTCGTAAAGTGATGTGGATAAATCACGAGATAGAAATGAAATTGTATTATAATGGCGAAGATGAAATAGATGAAGATGAAGTTGATGAATCAAAAGTCGAAGAAATGGTTAAAAAAATTTTAGAAAATAAAGAATATTGGGACAAAAAATGTAAAAATATATTTGCTGAAAAATTTGTTGACTGTGCTAATGAAAAAAAATGGGTAAAGCCTGAGTATACTGAAATTTATTATGAAACAAACAGTATTGATGAAGTGGAAAAAGAATTACTTAAAATTATTGGGAAAGAAGATACAGAAAAAATCATGAAAAATAACTTTCTTACAAAAGAAGCATTTAAAAAGCTGCTTGATAATGAAGACATGGAAATAATAATTGATTATTGTGATGGAGAAGAAGATTCTTGCTTTACAATTGCTATGCACGAAAAATTATTTTTTGTTAATAAAATGTTTTATGCTGAGTGTAATTTTAATGGCGAGATAGCCGAATACTATATGGATTAAATTTTTTAAGAAGGATAGATGTTGATGATATAGAAAAAATTGATTTAAAAAAAGGAATCTTAAACTATAAATTGACAA
>CAJPML010000234.1 GCA_905371725.1 Leptotrichia sp. oral taxon 215 | reverse complement strand
AAAGGAACAGTAATTGATATTTCGCAATGTCCTGATATTGGACCAATTTTGACTGTGCTGGGGGCCTTGAGTGAAGGGGAAACTAGGATTATTAATGGGGAAAGATTGAGAATAAAAGAATCGGATAGAATAACTTCAATAAAGACTGAGCTAAATAAACTTGGAGCGAATGTGTCTGAGGAAGGGGACAGTTTAATTATTCAAGGTGTAGAGGGATTTGCAGGCGGAGTTACGGTGAATGCATGGAATGACCATAGAATTGCAATGTCGCTTGCGATTGCTTCAACAAGATGTGAAAAGGAAATAATTCTGGAAGAGGCTGAAAGTGTCAGAAAATCTTATCCGCATTTCTGGGATGATTTTGTGAAAATGGGTGGAGAGATTGAGATTGTTGAAAAGTAGAATTTGAGATTATAAGGAGCAAAAAATGGGAGCAAATTTTGGGAAAAACTATAAAATATCAATTTTTGGGGAATCTCATGGTAGCGCATTAGGGATAAATATTGACGGAATTCCGGCAGGAACGGAGCTGGATCTGAACTTTATTTCAGAAGAAATGAAAAGAAGGGCACCGGGCAGAACCAAACTTAGTACTCCAAGAGTTGAAAAAGATGAGTTTGAAATATTAAGCGGATTTGTAAATGGAAGAACTACAGGGACACCGATGGCAATGATAGTGAGAAATACAAACCAGAAATCGAAGGATTACAGTGAAATAGCTAGAAAGCCAAGACCAGGGCATGCAGACTGGTCAGGAATGAACAGATATAATGGCTTTAACGATATAAGAGGAAGTGGACATTTTTCAGGAAGAATAACAGCTTCTCTTGTATTTGCAGGTGCAATAGCAAAACAGCTTTTAAAAGAGAAGGGTATTTCTGTTGTAGCACACATTAAATCAATAAAGGATATTGAAGACAGGGATATTGAGGAAAAGGATATTACAGAAGAAAATATTGAAAAACTTAGAAATATGGTACTTCCAGTTTTTGAAGAAAAGAAAATTTCAGAAATGGAAGAACTAATATTAAAGGCAAGGGAAGATGGTGATTCTATTGGTGGCGTGATAGAAGTAATGGCAACTGGTGTTCCGGCAGGAATAGGAGACCCCTTCTTTGAATCAATGGAAAGTGAACTTTCAAGAATGATATTTTCAGTTCCTGCAACCAAAGGAATTGAATTTGGTGCCGGATTTGATATTGCACGAATGACAGGGTATGAAGCAAATGATGAAATGTATTATGATGCAGATGGGAGAGTAAAATCTTATACAAATAATAATGGTGGAATAACAGGTGGAATAACAAATGGAATGCCAATCAGTTTTAAGGTGGCAATAAAACCGCCTGCATCAATAGAAAGAAAGCAGAAAACCGTAAATCTGGAAACAAAGATGAATGATTTTTTAGAAGTTAGAGGAAGACATGATCCTGTAATAGTTCCAAGAGCAGTAGTTGTAATTGAAGCTGCAACAGCAATTGTAATATTGGATAGATTAATGGAAAGTCAAAAAAATAGAGGTTTATAATTTTAAAATTTTAGGAGGACGCTATGGGAAAATACAAGGATGAAGCGAAAAATCTTCTGGAACTTGTAGGCGGAAAAGATAATATAGCTAGTGTTACTCACTGTGTTACAAGAATGAGATTTGCATTAGTTGATGAGACTAAGGCAAGTGTGAAAGAAATTCAGGGACTTCCTACAGTAAAGGGGACATTTACAAATGCAGGTCAATTTCAGGTAATTATGGGGAATGATGTTGGAGATTTTTACAAGGATTTTATTGAATTATCTGGAATAGAATCTGCATCAAAAGAAGATGTGAAAAAAGCTGCGATGAGTAAACAGCCTTTACTCCAAAGAATGGTTGCACATCTGGCTGAAATTTTTGTACCGTTAATACCTGCTCTGGTAGCAGGAGGGTTAATGCTTGGATTAGGGAATTTCTTGGGTCAGGAAATGAAATCTTTGGGAGTTAAAGCAGTTGAAGATGGAAAAACAATATATAATTCATTAAAGGATATTTCACAGATAGCTAAAACAATATGGTTTTTCACAGAATGGATTGGAGGAGCGGTGTTTGGTATGCTTCCAGTACTGGTTTGCTGGTCAACTGTGAAAAAATTTAAAGGTAGTGAAACACTTGGTATTGTATTAGGATTAATGTTAGTATCAGGAGTTATGCTGAACGCCTATGTTTATGGAAATATATCAGCAAGCAGAGAGTTGGCAGATAAAGGAGTACATTTAAGAGATATTTTAATTAATGGTTCTGCAAAATATGCGGGATTATTTAAAAAGGGAGATCCGTTTAGTATTGATGCAGGAAAATATATTTTAAATCTAGGATTTTCAAAAATAATGCTGATAGGATATCAGGCACAGGTATTACCAGCGATGTTTGCAGGAATAACAATGTGCTATATTGAAAAATTCTTTAACAAGAGAACACCTGAAGTATTAAAATTAGTATGGGTTCCATTTATAACGTTAGTAGTAACAGGAGTATTAACACTATTATTTATAGGCCCAGTAGCAAGAATTTTAGGAGAATGGTTGACAGAAATTTTCCAATTTTTGTTTAAAACACCTGGATTAAAATATTTAGGAGCGTTAATATTTGGAACAACTTATGCTCCACTGGTAATAACGGGGCTGCATCATACATTTATAGCAGTTGATTTACAATTATCGGCTACAGGAGGTGGAACATTTATATGGCCATTAATTGCTTTATCTAATATAGCTCAATCGGGTGCAGTATTTGCAACGTATTTTCTTTATAAGAAAGATAAAAAGCAGGAATCCGTTTCAATGTCGGCAACAGTATCTGCATGCTTTGGAATAACAGAACCTGCAATGTTTGGTGCTAATTTAAAGTTTATGTATCCGTTTTATGCAGCATTAGTTGGTTCAGCAGTAGGAGCATTAATATCTACAGCATTTGATGTTATGGCTGCCGGAATTGGAGTTGGAGGTCTTGCATTGGCATTTTTATCAATAAAAGAAGGAGTAATTGCATTTTGGATTGCATCAATTGTAGCTTTTGGATTAGCATTTATTTTAACTTTTGTATTTTCAAAAACAAAATTAAATAAAAAGGGTTAATTTAAAATGTAAAAATACATTAAAAAATATTCTTATTTACATAGATGTAGAA
>CAJPML010000233.1 GCA_905371725.1 Leptotrichia sp. oral taxon 215 | reverse complement strand
TCTTTTACAATATAAATTTTATTTCCTTCTTTTACAGTTTTTAAAAATCTCTTTACTATCCATTGATTTTTATATATAATACTAAAAGAAGAGGTGATTATATTGAAAATGTCAATAAAAGAATATATGAAAAGTCGTAATGTTTCAAGGCAAACTATTTACAACCGTATAGAAAAAGGACTTTTAAAAACTGTAAAAGAAGGAAATAAAATTTATATTGTAAAAGAATTGTCAAATAGTCGTAGAATTTCTAAATTAAATTCTGAAACAATTGATTTTAAAGCAATACAGGAATCTATGGAAATTATAAAAAACTCTAATGATATTCTTAAAAAATTTGATTACAGTTTTTTGCGTAGCCGTCTTTCTTCAATAGAAAAAGCTCTTATTGACTTCAAAATGGATATAAATAAATCTAATGATATTTTATTGCAAAAATTTTCTCAATTTACAGAAAATATTTCTGAAAAAATGCAGGATGTGGAAAATCGAATTATCAATTTGGAAAATAAATTTGAAAATTATTTATCCTCTGTAAACGAATATCATGAAAATACAAAAAACAATTTTAATGAAAATATTTTACTTATATCTGAAAATAAAACAAAACTTGAAATTTTAGAAAATAAGCTGATTCAATTGGATGAAAAACTTGAAGAAATTCTGAAAAAAACTGACAACAGTAAGAAACCATTGAATATCTTTAAAAGGTAATACAAAAAAATTATTCAATTTTTCATAAATTTTTATTCTATCTATTGCATTTATCGTATTTTAAATGTAAAATATATAATATAAATTTTAAACTAAGGAGGAATATTTATGAATTTACTGATACTTATAGGTATCGTTATTATTGTTGTCGGTTTCTCTCTGAAACTTGACGTTCTTGCTGTTGTTCTTACTGCGGGGATTGCTACAGGATTGGCAGCAAAAATGAGTCTTTTAGACATACTCGAAATTATTGGTAAGGCTTTTGTGGATAACAGACTTATGTCTATTTTCCTAATCAGCCTGCCAGTTATTGCAGTACTTGAAAGATACGGATTAAGAGAAAGGAGTGCAACGTTAATCGGGAATCTTAAAAATGCTACTGCAGGTAAGATTTTGGGGCTTTATATGATTATCCGTTCTATTGCCAGTGCTCTGTCAATAAGAATAGGTGGACACATACAGTTTATCAGACCTCTTATTTTCCCAATGGCTGAAGCTGCTGCAAAATCACATAAAAATGAAAACTTAACAGAGAAAGAAACTGAAGATCTGAAAAGTTTAAGTGCCGCAATTGAAAACTACGGTAACTTCTTCGCGCAGAATATATTTGTTGGAGCATCAGGACTACTTTTAATTCAGGGAACTTTACAGGAAAGTGGGTATAACGTTTCCCTTAAGGATCTTTCATTATTTTCCATTCCAATGGGAATTGTTGCCATAATATTTACTATTATTCAGGCATTTATTTATGATAAAAAAATTATGTCAAATAAAGGAGGTAATAAATAATGGACTTAAAAGCATTTCTTAATATTTTAACAGAAATTATTTATATCCTCTGTGGACTTGTCAGCATCAGCGTGGCAATTAGAGGACTAAAAAATGAAAAAGCAAGAATTGGAACATTTTTATTCTGGTTTATTCTAGGTGTTATATTTATTTTTGGAAAAACTATCCCATATGCAGTTACAGGAGGACTGCTTGTAGTTTTAGCACTGATTACTGTAACAAAACAGCTACAAATAGGAATATTTAAGGAAATTACACATGAATTTAAAGTGGCACAAAGTGAGAAATTTAAAAATAAAATATTTCTTCCTGCTGCATTAATTGGAATTTCAGCTTTTCTTATACTGCAGTTTAAAATTGGAAAGGTTGCTATTCCATCAGCAGTTGGTATAGGTGGTGGAGCCCTGATTGCTCTTCTTGTGGCTACTGCTATTATAAAGCCTAAGTTCAGTGAAACATCGGAAGATACTTCAAGGCTATTAATGCAGATTGGTGCAACTGCTCTTCTGCCTCAGCTTCTTGCCGCTCTTGGAGCTGTATTTACAAAAGCCGGAGTTGGAAAGGTAATAGCTCAGAGCATTTCATCAGTAGTGCCTTCAGGTAATATTTTTATAGGAATTGTTATTTACGCAGTTGGTATGGCATTATTCACTATGATTATGGGAAATGCATTTGCGGCATTTTCAGTAATAACTGTTGGTATTGGAGTGCCATTTATATTAAAACATGGTGGGAATCCTGCTGCTATCGGGGCATTAGGTATGACTGCAGGTTACTGCGGAACTCTTATGACACCTATGGCTGCAAACTTTAATATTGTTCCTGCTTCCATTCTTGAAATAAAAGATAAGAACGGAATTATTAAAACCCAGTTACCAATGGGAATTACAATGTTAATTATACACATTATATTTATGCTGCTCTTATTTAAGGCATAGTAATTGCAGCTAAGAAAGGAAAAATTATGAAAATACTTGTTACAGGGTTTGACCCTTTTGGAGGAGAACCTATAAATCCTGCTATTGAGTCAGTAAAAAGACTTCCTGATAATATTGCAGGGGCAGAGATTATTAAACTAGAAATACCTACAGTCAGAAAAAAATCTCTGGAAAAAATAGAAAAAGCTATAAATGAACATAATCCTGACATTATTCTTTCAATTGGACAGGCGGGAGGAAGATTTGATATTTCCATTGAGCGTGTTGGAATCAATCTTGATGACTTCCGTATTCCTGACAATGAAGGAAATCAGATTATAGATGAACCTATTTTTCCTGATGGAGAAAATTCTTATTTTGTTAAGTTACCTGTCAAGGCTATGGTTCAGAATGTGCAAAAAAACAATATTCCTGCTTCTGTTTCCTATACTGCCGGAACTTTTGTATGTAATCATGTCCTATATGGAGTTCTTTATCTTATTGAGAAAAAATATAAAGGTAAAAAATCAGGATTTATTCACATTCCATTTTTACCTCAACAGGTTGTTGATAAAAGAAATATGCCATCAATGGAATTAAATACAATTGTAAAAGGTCTTACTGCAGCTATTGAGGCAATTGTTAAAAATAATGAAGATATCAAGGAAGTTGGCGGAACAGTTTGTTAATAATTTAAATTAATCCTATTTAATCAGAATAAAAAATTATTCTTTTATTCTGATTT
>CAJPML010000232.1 GCA_905371725.1 Leptotrichia sp. oral taxon 215 | reverse complement strand
AGATATTACAATAATACCTATATTCTTTTTTATAAATTTATTTACAAAAAGCTGCACTTTCAATCTATAGCTCAGATTTTAAGTGCAGTGCATATTATATTTTCTTATTTAATTCAAAAAGTTTTAAATAGGTAATGATTTTAAAAAATACAACAAAAGTAATAAAATACATTTTTATTTTAATCTATCTTATATTTCTGAAATTCTGATTTTCTTATAATCCGCTGGTTACTACTCCCCCTGAATTTAAGTGCAGGAGAATAGAGTTCCTTTATAAAAAGACCGTCCACCAGTACATCTATGTACTTCAGACAGGCTTTCCTTTCCCTGTTTTCCAATATATCTTCTATCGTATACCCTGTATAGACCCATATATTTTTTCCTGTCTTTTTCTTTAAAAATTTTAACACTTCAAACATTTCGACGGGATTAAATAAGGGATCTCCTCCGCTTACTGTAATCCCGTCGAGCAGCTCATTACTGTTTATTTCTTCCGCAATTTCCTCAAGTTTCTCATATGTCATTTTTTCTCCATTACATGGATTCCAGGATTTCTCATTATGACATCCAGGGCAGGCATGCGGACATCCTGAAAAATATATGGAATATCTCAGTCCTTCTCCGTCAACTATCGTTTCCCTGTATATTCCAAGTATCCTTAATGTAAATTCTTTTTTCTTCACAGTTTCCATGGCATCACTTCATTCCATGTTTCACTCTGTCTTTTTCTTCAGCTTTCTTTGCACTGTTCCAGCTGTCCAGATCTCCAGTCAGATATCCTGTTATTCTTCTTATTTTAGATATATTATGACTTCCGCATACAGGACATTCGGTCCCTATTATTGTTTCCGTACCGCAGTCCCTGCATTTGTCAATCGGATGATTTATTGAACCGTATCCGATACCTGTATCTTTCATCACTTTCACAATTTTCAGTATTACACTTACATTTTTTCTTGCTTCCCCGTCAAGTTCCACATATGTAATGTGCCCTCCTGTAGTCAGCTTATGAAACGGCGCCTCTTTTCTTATTTTATCAAATATTCCTATATTCTCCTTCACATCAATATGAAAGGAGTTTACATAATAATCCCTGTCTGTAACGTTTGCTATTTCTCCGAATTTTTCCCTGTCAATTCTTAGAAATCTTCCTGCCAGACTTTCTGCAGGAGTTGCCAGAACCGAATAGTTCAGTCCACATTTCCGTTTCAGTTCTTCAGCAATCTCATTCATCATTTTTACAGTATCATAAAGAGTACTGTATGCCAGATCACTGCTCCCATGATCCACGTCAAAAAGAGCATACATTGCATTTGAACCTCCCACAAATCCTATTCCAAGCGTACCTGAAAGCAGTACATCCCCAAGTTCACTATTTGAATCTAAATCAACCATTCCTTTCCATAAATTGTTTGCCCTCATGAAAGGAAACTGTTTTGCCAGTGCAGTTCTTTGAAAATTGTATCTCTCATGCAGCTGTTCTGCAGTAAAATATGTCATTTCCTTAACTTTTTCCTGAAAACCTTTTACAAGAAGTTCACATTTTTTATTTATTTCTTCCTGTTCATCTTTAAATTTTCCTGTCTGTTTCATTTCTTCTATTTCTTTTTCAACTTTTCTTCTTACTTCAATGGCAATTCTTGGAAAGTTGATACTTGTAAAGGAAAGGTTTCCTCTTCCAAGACTTGTCTTTTCTCCATGCAGATTTTCAAAAACCCTTGTTCTGCATCCCATTGTTGCCACTTCATATCTGTATTTTAAAGGATCATTTATATCCCATTTTTCATGTCTGTTAAACTCCGTATCAAGGAATACAAAGTTTGGGAAAAGCCGTCTGCTTGTTGTATGGCATGAAAGCAGAAGCAGGTCAAAATTAGGTGCCTTAAATTTTTTCCCATTTTCTTTTTTTCCAAAATCAGCCGCAAGACTTTCAATATCCCCATTCAGTTCTTCAGCCGTCTGATTCATCACTTCGTCAAAATTTTCCATTGCATATCTGTAATCTTCTTCTGTATAGTTAACTCCTTCCTTAACTTTGAAAATCTGAATAGGAAATATAGGAGTTTCCCTCTTTCCAAGTCCATCTTCAGTAGCCTTCAGGAGTTCCCTTATTACCATTCTTCCTTCCTCGGAAGTGTCTGTTCCATAGTTTATGGAAGAAAATACAACCTGATTTCCTCCACGTGAATGCATTGTGTTAAGATTGTGTAGAAACCCTTCCATTGCCTGATATGTTTCAAGCCTTGTATCATCGTAGGCAATTTCCATCAGTCTTTTTATCTGATCCTCAGGTATTTTAAAATGCTCCGCTGTTTCTGCAATTGTTCTGTCATCAGGTAATATTGTATGTATGTTCTCATTTATGAAAGATTTTACTTCCCTGTTTGTTTCATCAACATAATCTAATGAGAGGAAACTTAATATTCTATATCTGAAATGTCTACGGAATGATTTCAGCACACCTTTCGCCATGTAAAAATCAAACGCTGGAATTGACTGTCCGCCGTGCTGTTCATTCTGGTTTGTCTGAAATATTATAGTGGCCAGTGTGGCATAAGTTGTTATACTTTTAGCTTCCCTTATGAATCCGTGTTTTGTCTGGAATCCATGTTCAAACATGTCTGCCAGGTCATACTGAAGGCATGTCGTTGTCTTGCTTGGATAATAATCCAGATCATGAATATGTATTTCACCATTGTTGTGCGCTTCCTTGAATTCAGGAGAAACTAGATTTTCCAAAGTATACATCTTCGACACTTCACTTGCAAACCTCATCATCTGACCTGCTGGTGTCATCGAAGACATATTAGCATTTTCATTATTTACATCATTCTTCTCGACTGTAACTATTCCGTCAATTATATTTTTCAGAGTTTCAGATATTTGCATTGTTATTTCCTCCCAAGATTACTTAATTTATTTAATTCAATATTTCAATTTTTTCTGTTTTTTCAACATTTCTAGACTTTCTCAAAAACACCATATATTGTTTTATTTTATAAACTATAACACAATATTTGGTATTTTTCAACCTTCGTATTTTTACGGTTTTAATTCTTTAAGATTAGAAATTATCTAAAATAAATCTAATTTCTAATAAAAAACAAAGATTAAAAAATAATAGTCTGTTTACTAATATTTAATAATCTTTAATTTTATATTTTATAATAATT
>CAJPML010000231.1 GCA_905371725.1 Leptotrichia sp. oral taxon 215 | reverse complement strand
GTATTAAATTGATGGAACTAAGTTCGACTACACTTTCTGAGTTTTGAGATACTTTCTAGTAAAATATATGTTTAAGTATTTGGAATTTTGCATAACATGTGGTACAATTACCTTAGAAAAATAGTGAAGTTATTTTAAAGTTAATAAAAAAATTATGAATTGAGGAGAGATTTACAATGAAAAAACTTATTTTATTGGGATTATTAGTATTTTCAGTTTTTGGAGTAGCAGAACCTTATAGAGATGAAAGAGGTGTGCTGTTTATGAGTGAGGAAGAGTGGATGGAATTTTATAATAAAAAAGGACAGGAAGTAGCCGCTTGTCTACCAATTGGATCTATGATTATGGAAGAGAGTTACATAAAAGATGGTAAAAAAATGACGCACACTTTAGCAGAAGTACAAGAAGGAATTAAACAATTTAATGAAATGCTAGGGGAAGCAGGACTTCGTGATATTTATGGAGGAAAAGATAAAATCCACGAACTTTATTATGCAGCGGTATGCAAAAAACCTACACAAAAACAATATGATTTAGTAGGTTCTCCAACATTTAAAAAAACAATGGAGAAAATTTTTGAAACTCACAAAGTTATGGAAGAGAAGTAAAATAATTTTGATTATTTGATTAAAATTAATATAAACATATGTTCTTTGTTAAAAAAGAAATGACACTATTATAAAAGACTTGCAAAAATACGTGAAATGTGATATTATAATTACAAGAACAGAATATTAGACAGAAAGAGTGGGAGATACCCACTCTTTAGTTTTAAGTATGAGGTGGATATTTATGGAAAAAACATTGGAAATGCTTGAAGAAAAAATGGAGGAGCATTTAAGGGAACTTGGACTGGAATTAGCAGATGTTGAATATGTTCCTGAAGGCGGATATAATTATTTAAGAATTTATGTTGAAAAGCCTGACGGAAATACAAGTCTTGATGATTGTGTGGAACTCAGTACCAGAATAGACGGTATTGCAGATGAGCTAATAAAGGAAAAGTTCTATCTGGAAGTTTCAACTCCCGGACTTGAAAGAAAGTTAAAAAAACCTACAGATTTCATAAGATTTTCAGGGAAAAAAGTAAAAATATATACAAAAAGCCAGGTGGAAGGGAAAAAGACATTTGAAGGCAGGTTAGAGAAATTTGAAAATGAGACAATATTTTTATTGGATAATAATACGGAAAAAGTATATGAAATACCTTTATCTAAATTGAAAAAATCAAATTTGATATACGAAATGCCGGGAAATATATTAGAGAGTGAGGAGGAATAATGAAATCAAAAGATCAGAGAATCTTTTTAGAAGCATTGGATGAACTGGAAAGAGAAAAGGGAATTATAAAGGAAGAATTATTGGAAGCAGTAGAAACGGCATTGCTTGCAGCATATAAGAAAAATTATGGAGAAAAAGATAATGCAGAAATAACAATAAATAGGGAAACAGGGGAAGTAAAAGTTTTTTCCAGAAGAACAGTTGTTGAAGAGGTGACTAAACCTGAAGAAGAAATAAGCCTTGAAGATGCACGTTCCATAAAAAGAAGAGTAAATCTTGGAGATGTTATGGATGTAGAAATTAATGCTGAAGGATTTAAAAGAAATGCTATTCAAAATGCTAAGCAGATAGTTGTTCAGAAGGTCAGAGAATGTGAAAAGAAAAATATTTTCAACAAGTTTAAACAGATAGAAAAAATGATTGTTGCTGCAACTGTAAGAAAAACAGATGAAAAAGGGAATCTTTACATTGATATAAATGGTTTGGAAGCTATTGTACCGGCAAAGGAACTTTCAGAAGCAGACAGATTCCATCAGGGAGATAGAATAAGAGTATATGTTGGAAGTGTTGAAGAATCTACAAAATATACGAAAAGTTTTCTTTCAAGAAAGGCTGAAGAACTGTTAAGAGGTCTGCTTGAACTTGAAATTCCTGAAATAGAAGATGGAATAATTGAAATTAAGAATATTGCAAGGGAAGCAGGAAGCAGAACAAAGGTTGCAGTGTATTCAGAAGATCCAAATCTGGATGTAAAGGGAGCATGTATCGGTAAAAATGGAATGAGGATTCAAAGTATTATAGATGAACTTCAGGGAGAAAAAATAGATATTGTGCTTTGGGATGAAGATATAGCAACTTTTGTAAAAAATGCACTTAATCCTGCAGAAGTAGTGTCTGTCAATATAATCGAAAATGAGGATGAAAGAGTTGCAAGAGTAATTGTTAAGGAAGACCAGCTTTCTCTGGCAATAGGAAAAAGAGGACAGAATTCCAGACTGGCAGCAAAGCTGTGTGGTATAAAGATAGATATCCACACTGTTGAAAGCTATGAAGATGATATTAATGAATATGAAGAAGACGAAATAGAAGGTGAAGAATAATATATGCCTGAAAGAACATGTGTCAGCTGTAGAAAAAAAGGCGAAAAAGAGGATTTTTTCAGAATATCGGAAAAAGAAGGCAATTATGTATTTGATAAGGAAATGAAAATACAGAGCAGAGGTTTTTACGTATGTAAAAGTCCTTCCTGTATAGAAAAACTGTCAAAAAACAGGAAATATAACATAGAAATGCAGGAATTGCTAAAATTGTTAAAGGAAACAGAAAAAAAAAGGAAGAATATAATAGACATTATACGCCCTATGAAAAATTCAGGTTTCTTTGTTTTTGGAATAGACGAGAACATAGAAGGAATAAAAAAGAATAAAGTGCGATTACTGATATTGCCTAAGGACATAAATGAAAAGTATGCGGAACAGTTCAAGAGACTTGAAGAAAAATTTGAAGTTATTATAGTAAATATTGAAAAAAAAGAGGAATTCTTGAATGTTTTTTCCAGAAATGTCAATGTAGTAGGAATAACAGATAAAAGGGTAGTAAATGGTATATTAAGCAAAGTGGAGGTGACAGAATGAAATTAAGAGTACATCAGTTGGCTAAAGAGCTAGGTTACGATAGTCCAAAGTTTCTTGAAAAATTAAGCGAAATAGGCGTGCCGGTAAAATCTCATTTAAGTGGACTGACAGACGAAGAAATAGCCAATATAAAAAGGAAACTGAACAAAAAAGATGACGGACAACAGAATAAATCTAACGAAAATCATAATAAACATGTAAAAGAAACTCCAAATATAAATAAACAGAATACGACAAAAGTACAAAACAGAGTCGAAACAAAT
>CAJPML010000230.1 GCA_905371725.1 Leptotrichia sp. oral taxon 215 | reverse complement strand
ATATAAGACAGTATTTATCAAGGAAAAGTCAAAAGCTCGTCCAAAGGCTACAACAGATGACTTTTCCTAAATTTATTTTCTGTTTTGCATTGTAAAATTTTAAATAATTCATAAATATAGTTTTTTGCATTATTTTTCTAATTTTTCATCAATATATTTTCTTAAAATTGTAATATGACTAAATTCAGGTGTCTTACTGGCAAAAACAAATGTGACATTTTCTTTTTCCAGTTTTTCTTCTATTTTTTGGATAAATTGATTAAAATAAGGATTTTTATTCAGTTCATCAGAATATTTTTCAGAAAATATTTCAAAACTTATTTTTCCTTTATGATAATCTTCTCTAAGTTCTTTTGTCGGCGTAATTTCTTTTGCCCAGTAGTCAATAGCCGCTGTTTCCTTTTTAATTCCCCTTGCCCAAAGTCTATCTACAAATACTCTAAATCCGTCGCTATCTTCTACTTTTTCGTAAATTCTTTTCCAGATTAATTTGCTCATTTGCCTCATTCCTTTTCACAAAATAATAAACTATCATTCCCGATCCTGTCAAAGCCAGTCCTGTAAGTGCCAATGCAGTCTGCGTTATCAAAGCGCTCACTAAAACAATTATTCCTCCCGTAATTGCTACTGCAGGCACAAAAGGATAAAACGGAACTTTGTAAGGTCTCTCGATGTCAGGGCAGTCCTTACGAAATTTAATTACTCCTATAAAAGCCAGCACGTTAAAAATCCACCAACTGAACATTGCCATATCGGCTAAGGTATTAAATGTTCCCAAAAATGTCATAGTGACTCCTATTACGAACATTAAGAGAAAGCTTGCAAAGGATGTCTTAAATTTGGGATGAAGCTTTGTGAATTTTTCACTATATGGAAGTTCATTATTTAAAGCCATTATATATGGTATTCTTGTAGAAATCAGGACACTTCCATTCAATGTTCCAAAAACTGAAATTATTATTCCCACTGTTATAAGTTTAGCTCCTATTCCCTTCCCGAAAAGTACGGAAGCTACATCCGCAGCAGGAGTAGAAGTATTTACAAGCATTTTTGCAGGTAAAACATATAAATATGCTAGATTAATGATAAAATAAACGATACACACACCTACAATCCCAATCGTAATTGCCTTTGGAAGATCTTTTTTTGGATTTTTCATTTCTCCTGCAATTGTTCCGGCATGCTGCCATCCGTCATAGGCAAACATGCATGAAAGAATTGCCGCACCAAACATAGTAATGTTCCCTGCAGCATTTCCTCCAGCAGGCAGAACCGGAGTCAGGTTTCCTATTGAACCTCTGTCAAAAAAGAAAGCCGCAGTAACTATAAAAATTATCGGCATCAATTTTGCCACTGTAAATATATTTGTAATTATCCCTCCTGTTTTAGCTCCCATAAAATTCATTACGAATAGAAATACTATAAATGAAACTGCGATAATATTCTGATACGAAGAATTAATATTAAACAGCCTGCTTAACTGAAGTGAAATAACATTTGCCTGTGCCGACATATATGCCGGCCAGAATACAAAAGCATATGTCCATCCTGCCAGATATCCTATTTTTTCCCCAAATATTCTTTTTAGCCATGTCACCATTCCACCTGTTTCAGGAATAGCTCCTGACAGCTCAGCTACCGTAAGTCCTCCACATAAATTAATTATCCCTGCCGAAACCCATGCCAGCAGAGCAAAGCCTGGAGTTGCACCAGTGATTTCCAGCACTCCTTGAGTTTTAAAAAATATTCCCGATCCTATTATCATATTAACTACAAGGAATGTAGCTGTTGGTAATCCCAGTACTCTTTTTAACAAGTTATCTTTTATTGTTTTTTCCATTCATTTTCACCATTTTAAAAAATTAATCATTTATAACAATTATTCTATTTTAAACCTTTCTCTCTCAAATTTTGCAATACAGTAACAATCCTTCCCCACAAAACATCATTATATATTGCTAGGAGATTTTATCATATTTCACTTCAAAATGATAGAAATTTATTTTTAGGTCTATTATTTTAATAAAAAATAAAAAGTACCTCCAAACTCTTATTTTTCAGTTTTTTGGTACGTTTTTTTATTCAACTATTGCTTCCACTATTTCATCCAGTGTAAATCCTGCAAAATATTCTTTTATATCTGTATTTTTTAGGGCTTCCTTTACATCTTCAGGTGTATATTTTATACCCGTCAGTTTTCCCTCAAATTCTGATAAATCCTCTTTAGTTCCAAAAAAATCTCCATAAATTTTTATACTCTTTATCTTGGAATTTACAACATTGGCAAAAATCTGAACTTTTCCATTAGAAAATCTTTTTCCTCTTGTAATATTATATTCAGGCGATTGACCATACACCCAATCCCAGTTTTTATGCTTTTCTTTTGCATTTTTATCAATTATTTTCAGTTCTTCTTCACTAAATTTGTATTCTTCCATATCAGGATAGTGTTTTTTCATATATTCCATTATTTTATCAGAAAATTTCTCTACTGTAATAGGCTCTTTCAAATGTGGAAGTATATTTGTAACTCTGCTCCTAACAGATTTTACTCCTTTAGACTCTATTTTATCCTTCGAAACTTTCAGTGCATCTCCTAAAGCACTGAAATCAACATTGAAAAGTATACATCCATGATGCATCACTCGCCCTTTTACATATGCCTGAGCATTACCACAGAATTTCTGTCCATCTATTTCGAGATCATTCCTTCCTGTAAAATTTGCCTTTACCCCCAATTCTGCAAGTGTTTCAATGATAGGAAATGAAAATTCCTTAAAATTAAATCCATCTCCCTTATCTTTATTTGAAATAATCGTATAGTTCAAGTTGTTAAGATCGTGATAAACCGCTCCACCTCCTGAAATTCTTCTGACAATATTTATTCCCTTTTCCTTAGTATATTCAGAATTTATCTCTTCAATGGTATTCTGATATTTTCCAACAACAATTGTAGGCTCATTTCTCCATAAGAAAAATATTTCATCAAATTGTCTTAAATTTTTAAAACAATATTCTTCTAAAGCTATATTATAAGCTGGATCATTTGAACCTGTATCTTTAATATAAATCATTTTTCTATTTTAGAGACTGTTATAAATTAATGTAGAATCATATTTTTAGATTTCCTTATTTAAAACAGTCTCTTTTTCCTCCTTATATAATGTATTTAGGTTGTTAAAGGTAACCTATAATCC
>CAJPML010000229.1 GCA_905371725.1 Leptotrichia sp. oral taxon 215 | reverse complement strand
ATATAAATTAACAGATAATTAATCTAGGAAGTTGACGGTAGAAATGAAATCAAAAATAAAATTAATTACAAAAAAATGCGAATACCTGACTGAAATAATTAAATTCAAGGATTTGAACTGTAATTTTCAACAAAATTCAGATGAGCTGAAAAAAAAGGGAAATATCATAATTTTAGGAAATTTTGATGGTGTACACAAAGGACATATGACTATTTTTCAAAATGCCATTACAAGAGCAAAGGAAAAAGATTATAGCACAGTTGTCTATACGTTTCGTGAATATCCGCAAAAGAAATCTACTAAAATAACTACTCCTTCAGAAAAAGTAGAACTTATAGATGAAGCAGGAATTGACTACATTTACCTGGATGAATTTGAGGATGTGAGAAATTATTCTCCTGAAGAGTTTGTTGAAAAGGTACTTGTAAATACTTTAAATGTTAAAGAAATTTACTGTGGTTTCAATTTTACTTTTGGAAAGAATAAATCTGGAAACATAAAAGTTCTTGATGATATAATTAGAGATAAATATAATAACAGTATTCTTATTAATGTTCAGTCACCGGTTCTAGACAGTGAAAATGATATAATAAGCAGTACACGGATTAGGGAATACATTGAAAAGACAAATTTTAAGAAAATTACTGAACTTTTAGGACATAATTTCATCATAATGGGAGAAGTTATTCATGGAAAAAAATTAGGCAGAACACTAGGTTTTCCTACAGCTAATCTTGAATTTGATAATAAAGTATATCCGGATTTTGGAGTATATGGAGTATATGTTCATATAGAAGGGGATGACAAACTTTATCACGGAGTAATGAGTATCGGTGAGAATCCTACAATAAAAGGTCATGGATTAAGTGTAGAAACTCATATTTTTGATTTTAACCGTGATATTTATGGAAAAATAATAATGGTTGAAGTTTTAGAAAAAATAAGTAATCAGATAAAATTAAATTCCATAAATGAATTAATAGAAAAAATAAATGTTGATGCGATAATATGGAAAAAAAGAATAGAAGAGAAGTATCATGATACAAGTAAAAATAGATAATTTTGAAGGTCCTATGGATCTGCTTCTGCATTTAATCGAAAAAAAGCAGATGAAAATAAGTGAAATAAATATTAGCCAAATAATAGATGATTATCTAGAATATATTAATAAACATAAGGAAGAAAACTTAAAGATAAAAATTGAATTTTTAATAATGGCAACAGATCTTATTGAGATAAAAGCTTACTCAATATTGAATCAGGAAAAAAAGTCTGAAAGAATAGAAGATCTTGAAAAAAGAATTATAGAATATAAGATATTTAAGGAGATTTCTGAACTATTTTCTGAATGTGAAAAGGAATACAATATTCCTTATAAAAAAGCAGGAAATCAGGATATTCAGGAAGTTTCTTTTGAATACGATATTTCAATGTTAACTCTGGATAATCTTCTGAATAATTTTAAAAATTTAATAGAAAATGAAGATTCAAAACCAAAAATGATTTTAAATCTGGAAGAGGAGTATTCTTCTGAAGAAGCATTTTCTGAAATAGAAGAAATAATGGAAAATGAAGATAAGATAGAATTTAACAATCTGTTAAAAAATAAATTTACTAAATCAAGAATAGTAGTACTGTTTTTATGTGTTTTAGAATTATTTAAAAGTGGTCGGATTGATATTATTACCATAGAAAATAATTTTTACATAAAAAAAATAAATTAAAATTAGAAAGGTAAAGCTAATGTTTAAATCAAGTTTTATTGTAATGATAATAAATATGATGAGTAGACTGCTCGGTCTAATTCGTGAAATGATAATTGCCAATATGTTTGGAGCAACAGGTTTAACAGATGCATATGTAAGTGCGACCAAGATTCCTAATTTTTTTACCACTCTTTTTGGAGAGGGATCAATGGGAACAGTTTTCATTCCAATATATAACCGCGGATTGGAAGAAGATGGAAAAGAGAGAATAAATGAATTTGTTTATTCAGTTCTAAACCTGATTATTACCTTTACATCAACAATGTCGATAATCATTATTGTGTTTTCACGACAGATTTTAAAAATAACTACGGGATTTGCTGATGCTCAGAGATTTGAGACAGCAAATAATTTATTAAAAATAACAGCATTCTACTTTTTATTTATTGCATTGTCAGGAGTAGTATCCTCGCTTCTGAATAATTATAAGAAGTTTGCTGTCGCCGCCTCCATGGGAATTGTTTTTAATCTTACAATTATTATCGGTACAATAATTTTAGGAAAAAAGATGGGAATATACGGTCTAGGTGTTTCTTATCTGCTTTCATGTGCATTACAGCTGGCTATTATGCTTCCAGATTTCTTTAAAATAATGAAAACATATAAATTTATTTTTAATCTTAAAGATAAATATGTAATAGAAATGTTTAAGCTAATGATTCCGACATTAATAGGAATCTTCGGATATCAGATTAATGAAATTATCGATAACAGATTTGCAACAAAACTTTCTACAGGTACAGCAAGTGCTTTAAACTATGCAAGCAGATTATATTTATTACCAATAGGAGTATTTGCAATATCATTATCGGTCGTAATTTTTCCTACATTATCTCAGGCAGTAGTAAAAAATGAAAGAAAAAAAGTTAAAAGAGTAATAGAAAAAGGATTAAATATGCTCTCTTTTCTGATTGTTCCGTCAACAGTAATTTTATTTGGGTATGCACATGAAATCGTCAGATTAATTTATAAAAGAGGAAATTTTTCAGATAAAAGTGTAATAATAACTGCTGAAACTCTTCAGTTTTATGCAATAGGACTGTTATTTTTTTCAACTATTCATCTGCTTACAAGGAGTCATTACGTGTATAAAGATCGTACATTGCCTGTAATATCCTCTTTTATAAGCATTGGATGTAATATTTTGCTTGATAACTTGCTATATAGGCAATATGCTCATGTAGGTCTTACTTTTGCGACTTCATTTGCGGCATTTATGAATTTTACAATTTTATTTGTATCATTGAACAAAAGACATATCAGGATAAACAATATAAAATATTTGCTTTCATTACTTGTGGCGTTTGGTTTCTCAATGGCTGCATTTCGTATATCCAGATATATCAATATAACACAGATTGGAAAATTTGGAATTTTAGTTAATGTAGTGGCATTTTCAGTTGTATATTTAATTTTATGGGGAATTATATATACTAT
>CAJPML010000228.1 GCA_905371725.1 Leptotrichia sp. oral taxon 215 | reverse complement strand
AAATTATTATTGCATTTACAGTTATAATGAAAGTATAATGTAGTTAATTGTAAATAAAACTTGCAGGGAGATGATTTTATGAAAAAAATAAATGAAAATGAGCTTAGTATGAAAAAATTCTATGACACAATAGCAGATAAATATGATTATATATTTCCTTTATCTCCTATGCAGAAAAAATTTCTGGATGAGGAAATAAAAGGAAAAAATATACTCGATGTGGGAGCTTCCACAGGAAAAGTTACCGAATACCTTTCAGGAAAAGGATTTCATGTATATTCGATTGATATTAACGAAAGGCTTATAAATAAAGCTGCCCAGAAAGGCATTTCCGTTGTAAATATGAATATGCTGGACATTGATAAGCTGGAAAAGTTTGATACGATAATAAACATTGGAAATACGCTACCTCATTTAAATAATAATGAAGAAATATATGAGTTTCTAGAGAAGTCCTATTATCAGCTGAATAATGGAGGTAAGATAATAATTCAGATTATAAATTTTTCTAAATTTGTAAAACAGAAGGATGAAAATAATTTTTTGGGGACACTTCCTCTAATAGAAAATGAAAATGTAAAATTTGAGAGATTTTATTATCTGAATGAAGAAGGAAATATCATTTTTAAAACAATTTTAGATGATAATATAGAAAATGAGGAAATACTTTTAAATATTAATTATAATGAGTTAAAAGGTTATTTTGAAAAAATAGGATTTAAAAATATAAAGGTATACGGTGGGTTTGATAAATCGGTATTTGATATTGATAAATCAACTCCGCTTGTAATAACAGGGGAGAAATAAGGATATAGAACTAGAAGTATTGACATACGTATTTATAATACGTATAATATAAAAGAGGGGGAAATTATGTCTAAAGCAAAATCTTATAGAGAAGTTGTTAAAATAATGAAAAGAAATGGCTGGGAGCTAGATCACACAACAGGTTCTCATCAAATTTATGTAAAAAATGGTAAAATTTGTCCTGTAAAATGCACTAAAAAAGATATACCATCAGGGACATTAACTAATATAGAACGAATTACAGGACTTAAATTTTAATAGAGGAGATTAATTATGAAAAATAGAATTTTTTATCCGTGTGTAATAAAAAAGGAAAAAGATATTTATTATGCAAATTTTTTAGATTTTGAATCATGTTTTACTGATGGAGAAACATTGGAGGAAGTTGTTAATAATGCTAAAGATGTATTGACTGGAGTTTTACTTGTTATGGCAAAAAAAAATATTCCTTTTCCAGAAACGGAAGAAAATAAGATAAAGTTAAATAGTGAAGAATTTTTAATGTATATAGATGTATGGCTTCCGCCTATTTTAGAAAAAGCTGAAAATCAGTCTGTGAAAAAAACTCTGACTATTCCAAAATGGCTAAATGATGAAGCTGAAAAACATTCCTTGAATTTTTCAAGTATTCTTCAGACTGCATTGAAGGAAACATTAGGAATACAATAATTAAAAATATTAGGAGAAATAAATGACACTACAGCAATTAAAATATGTGGTTACAGTCGCAGAAAAAGGAACTCTGAGTGATGCGGCAAAGGAGCTGTTTATTTCACAGCCGGCATTGACTAAGGCAATAAGGGAACTGGAAGATGAAATGAATATATCAATTTTCAACAGGACAAATAAAGGAGTGATTGTTTCCCATGAAGGTGACAGATTTCTCGGGTATGCAAGACAGGTTCTGGAGCAGACAGATTTGCTGGAGGAACAGTACAAAAAAGGAAACAATATAACAAGAAGATTTTCTGTATCTACCCAGCATTATTCCTTTGCTGTAAATGCCTTTGTAGATGTAATCAAGAAGTTTGGAGAAAACAAATACGATTTTACATTGCGTGAAACCCAGACAAATGAAATTATAGAAGATGTAAGTAAAAGAAAAAGCGAAATAGGAATCCTGTATACTTCGGGAGCAAATAAAATTGTAATTGAGAAGATGATAAAGAGAAACGGTCTGAAATTTACAGAATTATTTACAGCAAAACCTCATGTATTCATCAGTTCCAATCATCCTCTTGCAAAGAAAAAGATTATAAATCTGGAAGATTTGAAAGACTATCCTTATTTGTCTTTTGAGCAGGGAGATTATAATTCCTTCTATTTTTCAGAAGAAATATTAAGTACAATTGACAGAGATAAAAACATAAAGGTGCGGGACAGGGCAACATTGTTTAATCTTGCAATCGGACTTGACGGATATACGGTAAGTACTGGAATAATCAATAAAGAACTGAATGGGGAAAATATTATTGCCAGACCTCTTAAAGTAGATGAGTATATAAAAGTAGGGATTATAACACAGAAAAATATTGAACTGAGTATCTATGCAAAGGTTTATGTGGAAGCTTTGAAGGAGCATTTGAAATATACGGAAATACTTTAATACAGTTTTGATATAAATAATAGTTATAGCAAACTAAAAAATAAATGTATTTTACAGAAATCACATATTTGTATATAATTGCTTCATAAAATAAATAGAAAATAAGGGAGATAAATTATGAAAACAGCAATTATAGGATATCCAAGGATCGGGGAAAATAGGGAATTAAAATTTGCGATAGAGAAGTATTGGAAAAATGAAATTACAGAAAATGAACTTCTGAAAATAGCTGAGGAGATTAGAAGAAATCAATGGTTAAAACAGAAGGAAGAAAAAATTTCATTTATTCCGGGAAATACATTTTCATTTTATGACGGAATACTGGATACAATAATCCTGTTAAATGCAATTCCAAAGCATTATAGAGATTTAGGATTAAATGAACTGAATACATATTTTGCAATTGCGAGAGGTTATCAGGGGGAAAAAGGGGATGTAAAAGCTCTTTCAATGAGAAAATGGTATAATACAAACTATCATTATATGGTGCCTGAATTAGATGATTATGTAAAAATTAAATTAAATGCAGATAAGATATTTAGTGAGCTCGAGGAAGCTGAAAAATTAGGAGTAAACACTCATCCGTCAGTGATTGGACCATTTACATTTTATAAATTGGCTAAAACAACGGGAAATAAAGATAAAAGAGAATATTTAGGTAATATTATAAATGCCTATGTAAAATTATTGGAAAAATGTAATGAAAAAAATATAGAATGGGTTCAAATTGAAGAGCCGCAGTTGGTAACAGATCAGACAGAGGAAGATATAAAGCTGTTTGAAGAAGTTTATACAGAAATTTTAAA
>CAJPML010000227.1 GCA_905371725.1 Leptotrichia sp. oral taxon 215 | reverse complement strand
AAGAATAACAGTAGAAAAAATTTTTTCAGAAATACTGGATATGCAGAGAATAATGCTATATGCAAATTTCGAGAAAATTCTTTCAGAAAAAGAAATGGAAAAAATAAGAGAAAAACTGAATAGTGTCATACAGGGAAATAATGAAGAGATGGATTTCAATGTTTCTGAAAAAGAAAATGACAATTTGAAATCTTTAATAGACAAAAGTACAGCTTATTTGGAAAAAAATAATATAAATGAAGCAAGATTAATAACAGAAATTATTTTTTCCCATGTACTGAATGTTGACAGAATGCTTCTTTTTACTCTGTATAAGACTGAAGTGAAAAAAGAAAAACTAAATAAGATACGTAACTACATTCAAAAAATTGGAAAAGAGAAATTTCCGCTTCAGTATCTATTGAATGAACAGGAATTTTACGGAAGAAAGTTTTATGTGAATAAAGGTGTCCTTATTCCAAGACAGGATACAGAAGTACTTGTTGAGGAAGCAATAAAAATACTGAAAAAAGATAAAATTCAAAATCCTAAAATTCTTGATATTGGTACAGGAAGTGGTGTTATAGGATTGACAGTAGCTTTAGAAATACCTGATTCAAAAGTTATGGGAACAGATATTTCTGAAAAAGCACTTGAGATATCAGAAAAAAATAAGAAATTATTGAATGTAGAAAATATCAAGTTTTTTAAATCTAATTTATTTGAAAATATAGAATATAAAAAATTTGATATGATAATATCTAATCCGCCGTATATATCCGATAATGAGATAGGAGTTATGTCAGAGGATACTTTATTGCATGAGCCTGATGAGGCTTTGTTTGCAGAAAATAACGGACTATTTTTCTACTATGAAATTTGTAGAAATGGAATGAATTATTTACAGAATAATGGTTACTTACTATTTGAAATAGGCTACAGACAAGGTGAAGTAGTAAAAGAAATAGTGAAAAAAGCAGGATTTAAGAATGTAAATATCATAAAAGACATGCAAAATAATGATAGAGTAGTAGCAGGGCAAAAACAAATGGAGAAAAATGAAGTGTAAAGCTTTGTTTTAAAATTTAAGGAGATAGCAGGAGAAAAATATGAATATAAGAAAAAAGACAAAAAAAATGGGATTATTAATGATTTCAACTTTAGGGTTATCATTTATAAATTATGCAAGTAGTAGTAATGGAAATAAAAGTAGTGAAATAGAAAAATTGATACAACAGCAATACAGCAATCAAAATTATGATTTAATGAGTATGAAGGATAGTAATAAAGGAGTTGTATCAAGACCTTCAGAAAAAGAGTTCAGTGCAAACAGAAAAACACAGACAATGCCATTTGAAGAAAATAAAAATGAAAAAATACAAAATAAAGGAACATTGGCTTTAAATATGAGCAGGGAACAGTTATTAGCAGTTGCTGATAAAATATTTGAAAATGAAACTGGTGGTTCGAAAGATAAGCTTGTTCACTGGAATTCAGGAGAAAGCTTTCCTTCATTAGGAATAGGTCATTTTATATGGTTTAAAGCAAGTGGAGGAGGAGTATTTGGAGAAAGTTTTCCAGATATGGTTTCTTACTATAAGTCAAAAGGAATAAAATTGCCAAAAATACTTGAAGAAAATGTACATTCACCATGGAACAGCAGGTCAGAATTGCTTGCAAAGAAAGAAAGAGGAGACAAAGATATTAATGAACTGATTAATTTCTTTGATAGCACAAGGGATATACAGGTAATGTTTATTTATGAAAGATTGCAAAGTTCATTAGATAAAATGCTTGCAGTTGCAAATGATAAAGAAAATTTAAAGAATCAGTTTTATAGGATGGTAAACACTCCTAATGGACTTTATGCTTTGATAGATTATGTAAACTTTAAAGGTGAAGGTCTTAAGGGAGTAGCAGCCTACAATAATCAGGCATGGGGATTGAAACAGGTTCTTGAAAATATGAGTGGTACATCAATTGGATATGAAGCACTGGTAGAATTTAGTGATTCTGCTAAATACATATTATCAAAAAGAGTAAGAAATGCTCCTAGAAATGAAAGTCGTTGGTTAAAAGGATGGTACAACAGAGTAGATACATATAAAACATTTCAAATTGGAAATCCTGGAGCTATAACAGCAGATGTAAGTGGAAAATAAGAATAGAAAAAGAGGTAAAATGAATATTTCAGAATTTGATTTTGAATTACCCGAGGAATTAATAGCACAACATGCTGTTAATCCTCGGGATCATTCAAAATTATTAGTTTTAAATAAGGAAAAAAAGGAAATTGAACATAGAAGATTTTATAATATAATAGATTATCTGAAAAAAGATGATGTCCTTGTAATAAACAGGACAAAAGTGATACCTGCCAGACTATATGGTCATAAGGAAAACGGAACAGTATTGGAATGTTTTCTGTTAAAGAGATATGATTTATATACATGGGAGGTTTTATTAAAACCGGCAAAAAGATTAAAAATAGGTCAGAAAATAATATTTTCTGATGGATTGCTGGAAGCTGAGCTGATGGAAATAAAAGAAGACGGGAATAGAATTCTGAAATTTAATTTTCAGGGAAATTTTGAGGAAATACTTGATAAGCTTGGAGAAATGCCACTTCCACCATATATATCAGAAAAACTTGATGACAGGGATAGGTATCAGACAGTTTATGCAAAGGAAGGAGAGTCAGTAGCTGCACCTACAGCAGGACTTCATTTTACAGAAGAATTGCTTGAAAAAATAGAGGAAAAAGGTGTGATTATAGCTGAAGTATTTCTTGATGTGGGGCTTGGAACTTTCAGACCGGTTCAGACAGAAAATATATTGGAACATAAAATGCATAGTGAAAAATATAAAGTGCCTGAAGAAACAGTTAAGATTGTAAATGATGCAAAGGAAAAAGGGAACAGGGTCATTGCAGTGGGAACTACTTCCGTAAGGACACTTGAATCTTCGATTAATAAAGAGGGGAAGCTTGTTTCAGGAGAAAGTGAAACGAGCATATTTATTTATGGAGATTATAAGTTTAAAATAGTGGATGCGATAATTACTAACTTTCATCTGCCTAAATCTACTTTAATAATGCTTATATCAGCTTTTGGAGGAAAAAAATTTGTATTCGATGCCTACCATGAAGCTATAAGAGAAAATTATAGATTTTACAGCTTTGGAGATTCAATGTTTATATACTAAATTTTAAGTAAAGGATATTTATGCTGAAAAAACATTTTAAACT
>CAJPML010000226.1 GCA_905371725.1 Leptotrichia sp. oral taxon 215 | reverse complement strand
AATTATAAAGGGAAAAATATACATGGTGTATTTTCTGGAGATACAGTCATTCACAAAGAAAATTGGGGAAGCTTTTCGCTGTTTCAAGTTTTTTCAAAATTTTTCTTTACATATGGAGAACAATACGATAATTTTTATTGGTTCCTCATTGTAAAAGGTCATAAGACTTATAAAATTTTACCCACTTTTCTTAAAAAATTTTATCCAAATTTCAAAGAACCTACTCCTCCAGAAATAAAGTCTCTAATGGACTTTTTCGGATGTACCCAGTACCCTGAAGAATATAATCCTGTTACAGGAGTTATTGAATATAATGATCTAAAAGATTCACTCAAGGAAGGAATTGCTGACATTACAAATAAAGAACTCAGAGATAATCATGTGAAATTTTTTCTTCAGAAAAATCCTTATTATGAAAAAGGAAATGATCTTGTCTGTATTGCTTCATTAAAAAAGGAAAATCTGCGGGAAAGGGCTAAAAAATTTTTATTATGATGAAAAAATACGAATATAAAAATAAATTATAAAAGGACTGTTTTGTATTGAACTTTACCTTCAATCCTGTATCAAATATTTTAGGTATAGTTCATAACATGTTTTCAAAACAGCCCTTATATTTTTTATATTACAGTCTATCTATATATTTTCAATGCTTATAATACTATCGGAGTATCATGCTCCTTAGTTCATATTGTTCCTCTTTAAGTATAGCAAATTCTCCTAAAGGATAAGGAATCGATATCGCAGGAAGCATTTTGTTGATTCCCTGTATAAGATCAACAAAAACTAAGTTACACATTTGAACTATAGACATTCCGTTATTTTCGATTTCTTTTACTGAAGTTGCACCGCAACGTGTACAAGTTCCTCAGGTACTTACTAGAATTACTCCATCTACATGTTCATCTATCAACTTCTGTCCTATTTCAGTACCGAATTTTGCCGAGAACCAGTTGATGTACCTGTACCTGTTGTAGTAAAGAATGTATGATAAAGTTCTCCAAATTCCCCAGCTTTTTCCATTTCTCTTAAAACATCCGATGTAACAACAAGGTTAGGATTTTCCATAACAAACTGACGGTCATATCCTCCATGAATTGTTGTAAAGTCTTTTGCTGAAAGCTCATCCATACCTTCTATAGAATATGCACCAAATTTTGTTGCATTTGAAGATTCTATGTGGTCAGGGTTTCCATGAGGAACTATTCCTCCTGAAGTGACTATAGCTATTTTAGCTTTCTTAATATCTTTTATCGGTTCAGCAGGATCTACTCTGTCAAATTTTGGCATAGGCAGATCTGTTTCAAAAGGTTCACCTTTTAATTTTTTAATCATCATCTGGATAGCTCTTTCTTCTGCAAAGTAGTTAACCCTTATACCTCTTTCATGGTAACCTTCTATAGCTGGTCCTAATATTTCTTCACTAGCTGCAAGTTTTTTAACAATAGAAGCAATATTTTTAACTGCTTTTCTCATATCTGCAGCTGAATTTCCAGTTTTAACGATGATAACATCTTTTCTGAACATGTCTACTCCAGGATTTTCTTCATACTCAGCAGTAACTGAAGGAATACCCAGTCTTTCTTCTACAGCTTTACATACAGTTCCACAGGCAACTCCATAACGTCCTGCATTAAATGTCGGTCCGGCAATAAATACATCAGGATTATATTTTTTTACCATTTCAAGAATTGTATCTGTAGCAGTTTCAAGGTTTTCTCCAAAGTAGTTATCTCCACATATTATTGTTGAAACTACTTCATAATCGTCTCCAAGTGCAGTATCAATAGCTAATCCAAGACCAACACTTCCTTCTCTCAGCTCTGGTTTGTAATCTGCTTTTTTTTCTCCACCTATACCGTCAAAGAATTGGTTTATATAATGAACTATCTTATATTTTTTCATGCTACATTCCTCCTTAATATCCTCTTGCAGTTAATTTATTAAATCCATTTGCTATAGTAGATGCTATTATAATCTGAATTTCAGTTTCAAATGAACCGTCTTCATTAACGCATCCTGCCCAACCTCCGATTTGGTTTTCTATGTATTCCATAGTTCCTATTATTCTGTCCATAACTGGAAATTTTAAAGTTGCATTTCCCTGTCCACATGATGCAAGTGCAGTTGCTTCTTCACAAGTATCTGCAAGCGATTGTGATTTACCGTCTTTTCCTGGGAATTCATCTGTTATCAGAACAACTTTTACTCCCTTTCTTTCTACTTTACGGCAGTTCATCATAAGGTCTGTATCAGGATTTCCATATCCTTCCTCAGTTATAAGAACTCCATCAAGCTGCATCCATTCAGCAAGTTTTGCAACCATATCTGAATGACGTTCCTTATCTGCAAGGAATACATTTTCATTAGTCAGGATTACTCCCATGAAATTAATATCTTTTCCATGATGCTTAAAACAATCTTCTATAACAGGATTGTGTAAGTGGTGATACATAGTAACCTTATCGCAAGGAGCAACACAGTTACCTGAAACAATAGCACCATCCATAATTTCAGTTGGATACATGAATGTAGGCACAAACTGTTTTGCATCTACTCCATAGTAATATGTGTCATGCAATAATCCCTGAGACTGTAACATGTGAACATATCCAATCTTAGGTAAGTCTGGATACATTGCTGCCTGTTCAAATATTGGTTTTGTTTCAAATACTTCTAAAGTGTCAGGCTCAACATTTCTTACAGTTTTACCTAGAAAAGCCGCTACTTTTAATCCGGCAAGACGTCCTGCTTTTTCATACACATGTGTTTCAAGATCTTCTCTAGGCTCTATTACTACACATAGATTTACAGTTTTTGAGAAAGGACAATAGTCAGCTGCAGGTCCACTCATATCTATTACACCTTCCTGGAATCCCACTATACGTCCAACTGTAACAACACAGCAACCATCAAGGGCATGTGTTCTTCCTTCTCCTACTGAAGGACTTACTTTTCCAATAACTCCTGGAAATATTTCCCCTCCACTTACTTTAACACGTGGTTCTATAACATCCTTAACCGGAGTTATTCTTGTTTTTTCTCCTGGTTTTGCTATTTTAAGATTACATCCTATCAATTTATCATCTTCTAAAACTAATTTCTCTACTTCTTCTTTATTGACATGTAAAATATGGTTTTCTACATATGTTTTGTCAGAAAACTGAATATCGTTTATTTTAATTTTTCCAAGTTCCAGTTTCATTAATGGTATCAATAGTTCTGTCGGCTCTTAA
>CAJPML010000225.1 GCA_905371725.1 Leptotrichia sp. oral taxon 215 | reverse complement strand
AATATGAAAAGGAAAGGAAAATAAAATGACGATTTCTTATAAAGATTCAGGAGTAGATAAGGAAGAAGGATACAGAACGGTAGAAAAAATAAAGGATAAGGTAAAAAGTACGTACAGTGCAAATGTTATGAATGAAATTGGAAGCTTTGGAGCACTTTATAAGCTAGGAGATTATAAAAAGCCTGTTCTTGTATCAGGAACTGACGGAGTTGGAACAAAACTCAAAATTGCTTTTGAAACTGGGAAATACGATACAGTTGGGATTGACTGTGTGGCAATGTGTGTAAATGATATTTTATGTCATGGTGCAAAACCTCTGTTTTTTCTTGATTATCTGGCATGTGGAAAGCTTGATTCAGATGTTTCGTCAGAAATTATAAAAGGGGTTGCAGACGGATGCCTTCAGGCGGGAGCTTCTCTCATAGGAGGAGAAACAGCTGAAATGCCGGGATTCTACACAGTAGGAGAATATGATATTGCAGGATTTGCAGTAGGTGCAGTAGAAGAGGATGAAATAGTGAACGGCTCAAAAATTGAAGAAGGGGATGCTATAATAGCCATTTCTTCAAGCGGGCCTCACAGTAATGGTTTTTCCCTCATAAGAAAACTTTTTGTTGACTTGAATGAAGTATATGAAAATAAAAAAATATGGGAACATCTGCTGACTCCAACAAAGATTTATGTAAAGTCCATTCAGAAACTTATGGAAAGTGTAAAAATAAATGGAATGGCACATATAACAGGTGGTGGACTGATAGAAAATGTTCCTAGAACAATACCTGAAGGATTGTGTGCAAATATCGACAAGAAAAAGATTGAAATCCATCCAATATTTAAACATGGGTATTTTAAAAAGGTAACTGAAGATGAACTGTGGGGAACATTTAACATGGGTGTAGGATTTGTAGTTATTGTTAAGAAGGAAGATGCAGAAAAAACTATAGGTATTTTGAAGGAAAACGGAGAAAATGCCTATGAAATAGGATATATAAGTAAAGGTGAGAATAAATTATGTCTGAAATAAAGAAAAAAATAGCAGTTTTTGTTTCAGGTTCAGGATCTAACCTGCAGGCAATAATAGACAGTATAGAATCTGGAAAACTGAACTGTGAAATTGCCTGTGTTATAGCCGACAGGCCATGTTACGCACTGGAAAGGGCTGAAAATCATAATATAAAGTCTATCATGCTGGATAGAAAACTGTTCGGAGAAAAACTTTCAGATGAAATTGATATGATTTTAAGTGGCAATGAAAAAATTTCCTATATTGTGCTTGCAGGTTATTTATCAATACTTTCAGAAAAATTTGTAAAAAAATGGGAGAGAAAAATTATAAATATGCATCCTTCGCTTCTTCCAAAATTTGGAGGGAAGGGAATGTACGGTCTTAAAGTTCATGAAGCAGTTCTGAATGCAGGCGAGAAAGAGAGCGGATGCACAGTTCATTATGTGGATTCGGGTATAGACACAGGTGAACCGATAATGAGCATGAAAGTACCTGTACTTGAAGGAGATACGCCGGAAACACTTCAGAAAAGAGTTCTTGAAAAGGAACATCAACTTCTGGTGAAGGGACTTGAAAAAATATTAGGGAATTAGATACGTTAATCAGACAGATTAAAAAGCAGATATGGGAAAGGAGCAGGTGAAATGAAAAAAAGAGCTTTGATAAGTGTTTTTGATAAGACTGGAATACTCGAATTTGCGAAGTTTCTGAAGGAAAAAAATATAGAAATAGTATCGACAGGAGGAACTTATAAATATCTGAAAGAAAATGGACTTGAAGTGATTGAAATTTCAGAAGTTACAAAATTTAAGGAAATGCTTGATGGAAGAGTTAAGACGCTGCATCCAAATATACATGGTGGAATACTTGCCATAAGAGATAATAAGGAGCATATGGAAACAATTCAGAGGGAAGGGATAGAAACTATAGATTTTGTAGTAGTGAATCTTTATCCATTCTTCAGGGAAGTTCAGACAGATAAAACTTTTGATGAAAAAATAGAATTTATAGATATAGGCGGTCCTACAATGCTGAGATCTGCCGCAAAATCATTTAAGGATGTAACTGTAATATGCGATCCTGAAGACTACGGAAAAGTAACTGAGGAAATTCAGAATAAAGGTGAAGTGTTATTTGAAACTAAAAAAAGACTGGCTGGAAAAGTTTTCAACCTGACTTCTGCTTATGATGCGGCAATATCAGGATTTCTTCTTGATGAGGAATATCCTAAATATCTGAATGTATCATATGAAAAGAAATTTGACCTGAGATACGGGGAAAATCCACATCAGACCTCGGCTTACTATGTTTCAACGACAGAAGAAGGAAGCATGAAGGATTTTGTCCAGCTGAACGGAAAGGAACTGTCATTTAACAATATAAGGGATATGGATATTGCATGGAAGGTTGCAAACGAATTTGATGAAATCGCATGCTGTGCAGTGAAACATTCTACACCATGTGGTGTGGCAATTGCAGAGGATGTATTTACAGCTTATAAAAAGGCATATGACTGCGATCCTGTTTCCATTTTTGGTGGAATTGTTGCAATTAACAGGGAAATAGACGCAGCAACAGCTGAAGAACTGAATAAAATATTTCTTGAAATAGTAATTGCTCCTTCTTATTCGCCGGAAGCTCTTGAAGTATTGAAAAATAAGAAGAATTTAAGAGTGATACAGTGTGAAGTGCCAAAACCTCAGGATAAATTTGAGTACATTAAAGTTGATGGTGGAATACTGGTACAGGAAACAAACAGAAAAATGATAGATGAAATGAAAGTTGTAACGGAAAAACAGCCTACTGAACAGGAAAAACAGGATATGGTTTTAGGAATGAAAGTCGTAAAGCATGTAAAATCAAATGCAATAGTGGTAGTTAAGGATGGTGCTGCAACAGGAATAGGTACAGGACAAACAAATAGAATATGGGCTACTACACATGCTTTAGAGCATGCAAAAGGAGATCTGGAAACACTGGAAGGTGCAGTTCTCGCTTCAGATGCCTTCTTCCCTTTCAGAGATTGTGTGGATGAAGCTGCAAAATATGGAATAAAAGCTATTGTTCAGCCTGGAGGATCAATAAGGGATGAAGAGTCAATACAGGCCTGCAATGAACATGGAATAAGCATGGCATTAACTGGAATAAGACATTTTAAGCATTAATTGAAATTTGTATTTAGGGCATGTACTGAAAATAAGATGTGTAAATAGGGTTAAAAGTTTGAAAAAACCAGGAGAGTACATGTCCTAAGAT
>CAJPML010000224.1 GCA_905371725.1 Leptotrichia sp. oral taxon 215 | reverse complement strand
GCCCAAATACAATATGAATATGGTTCTTACTTGGGAAGAAATAGAAGAAGTTGTAAAAAAAATCATAAAATCCAGAATAGTATATATAATTTCAAGAGGTGGTTCTGTTCACACCGGAGAATACTTAAATTCGAGACTTGCGGCCTGTAAAATAAAATCTATATTTATTTCGGATATAAATCTCATAAATGCTGTAATTGAAAATGTACTGGATAACGAAATGATAACTTTTCTTTCACAGTCAGGAACTACGAGGACAATAGTAGATGTGGCATTGAAAGCTAATCTGATGGGGATTGAAACAGTTGCAATTACATCTTTTGGGAAAAATGAACTGCAAAAGTACTGTACAAACAGCCTGTATTTTTATGCCAATGAAACTGATACGAAAAAAAACGATGTAATTTCAAGGGTAGGAATGAACATAGTTACACAACTTCTAATAGAATATATAAAAAAGGATGTGAATCAGTAATGGAAAGAAAACCGATGAAAGTCACCATTGTTGGAGCAGGAAGTACGAGAACACCAGCATTGATAGGAAGCATAATAAAACTAAAAGAGAGATTTCCGGTGAAAAAGCTAGTGTTTTATGATATTGATATGGACAGGGTTGAAAAGATGCGAGTTTATATGGAATTAATGATGAAGACACATTCTCCTGAAACAGAGCTTGTTTTTACGGGAAATAAAGATGAAGCGTATAAAGATATTGATTTTGTATTCTGTCAGATGCGAGTTGGAGGCAGTGAGTATAGAAGTTATGATGAAAAAATACCTTTGAAATATGGAATTATAGGTCAAGAAACTTGTGGTCCAGGAGGATTTGCATACGGAATGAGATCAATAGGGGATATGATAGAAATGGTAAATGATGTAAGAAAATTTTCAAAGGAAACATGGGTGCTCGATTATACAAACCCTGCTGCAATAGTAGGACTTGCATTACAGACTATCTTTCCCGATGATAAAAGACTTATGAGCATATGTGACCAGCCTTATTCAATGCTGAAAACTTTTTCCCAGATTTTAAATGTTCCTCAGAAGGATTTAAAACCGAGATATTTTGGACTGAATCATTTTGGATGGTTTACAAATCTTTATTATGAAGGAAAAGATTTGTTACCTGAATTGAAGGATTATATAAAAAATAATGATTTTAAGCCATATAACGCAGAGCAGAGAGATAAATCATGGCTGGATACTTATCTGAATGTAAATAAGATGATGAAATATTTTGATGATTATGTACCAAACACATATTTACAGTATTATTTTTTTGGTAATGAACTTGCTAAGGAGGAAAATCCTGAATTTACAAGAGTAGATGAAGCAAAAGTCGGACGTGAGAAGAAAGTTTATGATATATGTAAAAAAGCTGAAGAGCAGGGAAATTTAGATAATCTTCCTTTCCTTGTAGGAGAAGTTCATGGAAATATGATGGTTGAAATTGCTGAAAGTATAGCCTATAATTTAGAAAACGAATTTGTTTTAATGATGAAAAATGATGGAATAATAAAAAATCTTGATGAAAATATGCTTGTGGAAGTAGGTTCAAGACTTGGGAAGGATGGGCCTATACCTTATGGTTATGAAAAAATAGGTGATTTTTATAAGGCTCTTATAGATAATCAATATATTTATGAAAAATTAACAGTTGAAGCATGTCTTGAAGGAGATTATAGAAAGGCTTTGCAGGCATTGACATTAAATAGAACTGTTATTAACCCTGAAAAAGCTGCTCTAATACTTGAAGATATGATAAAAGTAAATAAAAAATACTGGGAGCTGAAGTAATCTTTAAGGAGGAACTGATGATAATCTATTCTGAAAATATCTATACTCCTGAAGGAGTAAGAAAAGGATATATTGAAATAGAAGGTAAAATAATTAGAAATATCTGTACTGATGAAAATGAACTGAAAAATAAAAGTGATCAGATAAAAGATTATACTGACTTCTATATAATACCAGGGTTTATTGATAATCATGTACATGGCTGGGGAACTGGTTCATTTTGGAAGGAGGGAACTGAAGAAGCCATGTACAATATGAAAAAAGATCTTGTCAAGACAGGAGTTACTTCTTTTTTAGGAACAACAGGTGCAGATTCATTGGAAAAAATAACAGACACATTGAAAGAGGCAAGAAAAGTCATTGATAGGGAAAGAGAGCAGATAACAGGAGCTGAGATGACAGGAATACATCTGGAAGGGCCTTTTATCGGTAAAGAATACAAGGGAATGCAGAAAGAGGAATACTGTATTAATCCTGATATAGATATTTTAAAAGAATTTCTCAATATTATGGGAGAAGAGAATATAAAATTGATGACATTAGCTCCTGAACTGGATGGTTCTCAAGAAATGATAAAATTTTGTAATGAGAAGAGCATTGTTGTACAAGCAGGACACACTTCGGCCACTTTTGAAGATATGAAAAAAGCTCTACAGGCTGGACTAAAAGGAGTTACTCATACATATTCGGGAATGAGAGGATTTCATCATAGGGAACTTGGGGTAGTCGGAGCAGTCATGTACTTTGAAGAATTATATGCTGAATTTGCAAAACAGACTGGCCTGACAGTAAAGCCTGAAGCTTTTGATATTATGTATAGACTAAAAGGTGTTGATAAAATGCTTCTTACTACTGATACAGTTGGATTATCAAGAGGAGATAAGGAATTTTATCATTATATAAGAAAAGCCAGATTTATTCCTGAGGGAGATAAGATAAAAGTATTATATGATGACGGTCATGAAGAAGTGAAGGATAGGACAGACTATGAAAATATAAAAGATTTAGAATTAGGATTTTTAGGATCAGTTCAAAATATATTAAAAAGAGGAAAATATTCCCTGGAGGAAATTGTAAAAATGGCTTCCTATAATCCTGCTGAATATATCGGGATTAATGACAGAAAAGGAAGTTTGGAATCAGGAAAAGATGCTGATATTCTAGTTTTAGATAAGAACTATGATTTGATATGTACTGTCTGCAGAGGAAAAATAGAATTTGAAAAATAAGTCTATTTCAATCTGCAAAATATTCTGAAAAGCATAACTTTGAGAATAAATGATAAATTATATTTATAATCTTGTTAAGAGATTATAAATATAGTTTGAAATTTAAAATTTTGAAGTTGTGCTTTTTTCTGTATATCTTATTCCATAAAATATGATATTTATACTTGTAATTTATCATCTAAAATATTTCTAATAGAATTAATGACTTTTTATAAACAAAATATATTATAATTAAAAAAAATTTTTTTAAAAAAG
>CAJPML010000223.1 GCA_905371725.1 Leptotrichia sp. oral taxon 215 | reverse complement strand
ATAAAACAGTTCCTTTTTCATATTTTATATTTTATAAATCTTTCCTACAAGTCATCCGGTCCAAATGAATATGGTAATAATTCACTTATTGACCATATTTTATATTTTTTATCCCTGTTTGTCAGAATAATAACCGTATCATTATCAGAAAATTCTGAAATTACCTGTCTGCAGGCTCCACACGGACTGATTGGTTCAGGCGTTCCTCCAGTTACTACTAGCAGCTTGATTTTTTTCATTCCTTCAGTTACTGCTGTAGGAATTACATTTCTTTCTGCACATATTCCTAATCCATATGAAGCATTTTCCACATTCACACCTCTGAATTTTCTTCCCTGTTCATCAATCAGCAATGCCGCAACAGGAAATTTAGAATACGGAACATATGCATTTTTGAGTATATCATTTGCTTCGTCTATATATCCGGATATTTCTTCTTCCGTTAGTTTCATTTTTCCATTTATTTCTTTCATAATTTTCTCCCATTCATCAGTCTGTATCCTATAGGCTTAAAGCACTTTCAAGAGCTACTTCAATCATATCATTAAATGTAAGCTGTCTTTCTTCTGCAGAAGTAACTTCTCCTGTAACTAATGAATCACTTATTGTTAAAAGAGTCAGCGCATTTACTCCAAATTTTGCAGCTGTTGTATATAGTTGAGCAGTTTCCATTTCTACACATAATACACCAAATTTTGCCCATTTTTTCCATCCTTCAGGATCGTCACCATAAAAAGTGTCACTTGTAAGAACATTTCCTGGCTTCATATTCAATCCTTTTGCTTTCCCGGCTTCATAAGCTTTAAACAGTAATTCTGCACTTGCAGTAGGTGCATAGTCAGCTCCGTTAAATCTTAATTTGTTTATTGCAGAATCTGTAGAAGCGGCCATTGCAATAACTACGTCTCTTATTTTTACATTTTCCTGAAAAGATCCTGCTGTTCCTATTCTTATTAAATTTTTACATCCATATTCATTGATTAATTCATGAGTATAAATTCCTATTGAAGGCACTCCCATTCCTGTTCCCTGAACAGATACTCTTTTTCCTTTGTAAGTTCCTGTAAACCCTAACATTCCTCTTACATTGTTATATTGTACTACATCTTCCAGGAATGTTTCTGCGATATACTTTGCTCTTAATGGATCTCCCGGTAATAATACCGTTTCTGCGATATCTCCTTTCTTTGCTCCTATGTGTGGTGTTGCCATATTCGTACCTCCTAAATTTTATTTTTATATTTTTAGCCAATTCTTAAAACTTAATGGCTACTTTCAGCTAAATAGATATGTTATTCTATTATAACATAATTCCCATAATTATTTCATCATAATAATTTCCATTTTTCAGTTTAAATGCCCTGCGGAATCTTCCCCATTCTTCAAAACCAATTTTTTTATATATTCTAATTGCGTTTTCATTATTCTCAAAAACTCCAAGTTCGACTTGTTCATATCCTGTATCTTTTGCTATTTGAAGCATTCGAGTAATTAATAAGTTTCCTATTCCTAAATTCCAGTATTTTTTCCTTACCATTACTCCAAAATTGGCTCTATGCTTAAGTTTCATCATATTTGAAATGTCTCTGAGGCTTATACTTCCTGCAATTTCTCCATTTAAAAATGCAAAAATTAACACTTTTTTCTCATCTTCTGAGTATTCTTTCAGAAATTTTTCAGCCTGCTCTATTGAAAAATTTACTTCTTCAGGATATCTAGTCAAAAAATCTGTTTCGCTGTTTGTAATTTTTCTATATTCCATAAATTTCTCAGCATCTTCTTTTACAGAACTTCTTATCTGACAAGTTATTCCATTTTTCAGTTGATGTTCTTCCGATGGTAAAATCAAGGTATCACCTCTTTTATGTATAGTTTGTTCTTAATAAATTTCCACAATTCACTATTCTACTCATGTTCCTTGCATGCCAGTTCTTCTACTTCCAGCTTAAATACACATACAGAATTTACCATTTTTTCATTGAACTGCCATTTTGTTTTTCCAGTATTATGCTTCATAATTTCAATAAGTCCTTGAATCTTTTCATCATAATTTTCAACAATAAAAACTTTTCCTGTTCCTATAATACTCTGAAATGCAGAAGTATACGTACATGCAACATCATCTTTTCCATATATTCTGTGATTCGTGTCAAGTTCAAAGCCTACATTGTTATTTTCTTTCATTATATCATGTTTTCTTCCTGTTTTTGCGCCATGAAAGTAAAATATAAATTTTTCATTCCTCTCAACAAACCCAAAATTTAAAGGAACTATATAAACTTTTCCATTATCATTAAATCCTAATCTGCAGCAATCACACTCTGATATAATCTTCTTTATTTTTACCCTATCTGTTATTTCCCTGTCTTTTCTTCTCATAATTTTATATTTTCTCTCTTTCAGGCTACAAATTTAGATTGCAAAGCCTCTATCTCAATCAAACAATGCTTCCCACACATCTGATTTATATGCTTCAAAACACATTCTAATCTGTTTTTCAGTATTTCTTATTTCTGAAAGTTCAGGTAAAGTATCAATTTCAAAATACCCTCTTTCAGATGTTTCAATATTTTTTACAAATTCATTTTCATTATCATCTGTTATCCTGCAAAGAACAAAAATTTTTGTAACTCCATAGGGAACATTACCTAGACCACATCCTAAATTATTTTTCACACCATCCTGGACAGCTATAATCTTTTCTGCAGTTACATTTATTCCTGCTTCTTCCAGCACTTCCTTTACAGTGTTGTCTGCGACTGACTGATCCACATCTACCCAGCCTCCAGGAAGCGACCATTTCCCATCCCTTTCCTTTACCATGAGAACTCTGTCTTCCCTGAATACTGCTGCACGGCAGTCAATCTTAGGTGTCTGATATCCAATTTCATTGCAAAAAAGATTTTTCACCTTTTCTACCGGAATATCACCTTTATGAGCCATTATTTCTGCTGAAATTTCCCTTATTCGTGTATATCTTTCCATATCAAACACATCTTTAGCATAGTTTAATCCTGCCTGCGACAAACTCTGTAATTCCATGGCCCACTTCAGCCACTGTTCCCTATCTTTCATATTAAATCCTTCCAATAAAACAACTTTTTACAATATCTCTTTCGCAAAACTTCCTTCTTTTTCAGTTCCCAATAGAAGTTCTTCAACAGTTGCCGCAATATCGGCGAAAGTTTTTCTAGTTCCAATATTTACATTTTTCTTAACATTCTTACCACAAATTAATATTGGTATGTATTCCCTTGTATGGTCTGTTCCTTTGAATGTAGGGTCA
>CAJPML010000222.1 GCA_905371725.1 Leptotrichia sp. oral taxon 215 | reverse complement strand
GATGAAAAAGAAAAAGGAATGGAAAAATATAAAAAAGCATATGAAAATGGTTTAAAGAAAGCTGCTGTTTTTATAGGAATTATTGAGCATAGAAATAGAAATATTGATGAAGCAAAAAAATGGTATAGGATAGCAGCGAATGCAGAATACACTGATTCACAAATATATTTAGCACAAATTTTGGAAGAAGAAGGTTATAAACTCGAATCTTTTGATTTGTATTTAAAAGCGGCTGAGCTAAAAGATTATAGAGCAATTGATTATTTGTTAAAATATTATTATAGAGAAAAAAAATTGAAAGAAATAAAAGAATGGGTAGATGTGGTTAAAAACTCAACAAAATTAAAAAATTATTTGAAGCATTAGATTTGGCAATATATAATAAAAGTAGAGGATTTTTAAATGTTAAGACAGTTTTAGCAGGAGTCATTGCTTTTTACGGTATAAAAAAACTTAGAAAAAGTAACGCTATTCTTTCAGGATGGACATTATTATGGTGGGCTTCATCACTGTTAAGAGGGGAGAATAAGTCATAATGATAAAAAAAATATTGAAAAAGACATATCATTTATTTAATCAGGTAAGAGTGGTTCATAGTATTCCTGGAAGACTCAGGCTTTTAGTTCCTAACCTTTCAAGTATTCCTGAAATGTTAAGAAAAAAATATGAAGACAGAGTAACTGAACTTATTCTATCTAAAAAAGGAATAAAAAGTATAGAATATTCTTACAGAACTGACAAAGTACTGATTTATTATGATATAAACTGTATTTCAGCAGAGAAAATATTAAACTGGCTAAACAAGATTTCAGAACTAATTATTGAACATTCGGAATTTTATGAAAATAAATCTTTAAAGGAAATAGAGGATAACCTGGACATTCTTTATAAAATATTGAAAGAAGGAAATTTTGATGGGAAATAAAAATTATTTGCTAGATTGTGAAATTATACATAGAATACATGGAAGAATTCGAATAAAATCCAGATCATTAAAGTATCTTGGAATGTATAAAAAAGAAGTGGAAGAACAGCTTAAACAGGTACATTATATACAAAGTGTTGAAATATCAAATATAACAGGAACAGTAGTTATATATTTTGATGATTTTTCATTATTGGAAGAAAATCTGATTTCATTATTACAAAATACCTTAAATGTCTATCTTGTAGAGATTTATAAAAATGAAAAGAAAATGAAAACAGATAAATATGTTATTGAAAGAAAATTACAGGAAGAGTCTCCAAAGGAGATTATGCAGAAAATACTTACATCCTTGCTTCTTCTCGTTTTGCCCGGACCTAAAAAAAGAACAGGATTAGGATATTTATTTAATTATAAGATACTTTCAACTATTTCATTAGCACTTCCTGTAATAAAAAATGGTCTAAATTCTTTAGTACAGAATAAAAGACCTAATGCTGATACTTTAAGTTCTACTGCAATTATAAGCAGTCTTTTGCTTGGAAACGAAAAAACAGCTTTAACTATTATGATATTGGAAAGAATAGCTGAACTGCTTACAGTATACACTATAAAGAAAACGAGAGGCGTAATTAAGGATATGCTCAGTGTAGGAGAAAGTTATGTCTGGAAACAGATTGATAATGGTGTAGTAAAAAAAGTTTCCATTGATGAAATAGTTAAAGGGGATTCTGTATTAGTTCAAACAGGAGAAAAAATCAGTGTCGATGGAGTAATTGAAAGAGGAAGTGCAGTTATAGATCAGTCATCAATAACGGGAGAATATATGCCTGTTACTAAAAAAACAGGAGAAGAAGTTTTTGCCGGAACAATAATAAAAAGTGGAAGTATTACAGTTAAGGCAGAAAAAGTTGGAGATGAAAGAACTGTTTCAAGAATTATAAAACTGGTAGAAGATGCTTCATTTAATAAAGCTGACATTCAGTCTTATGCAGATACTTTTTCAGCACAGCTGATACCGCTTAACTTTCTTTTAGCGGGAATAGTGTATTTTTCTACACGTAATGTACAAAAAGCTTTAAGTATGCTTGTTATAGATTACTCATGTGGAATAAGATTATCTACGGCAACAGCTTTTTCTGCTGCAATAAATACTGCTGCAAAAAATGGTATTTTGATAAAAGGAAGTAACTACCTTGAAGAATTATCAAAATCTGATACAGTAATTTTTGATAAGACTGGAACAATTACAGAAGGAAAACCTAAAATACAGACATTACAAGTGTTAAAAAAGAATATGCAGACAAATGAACTTCTCGCATTTGCCGCAGCAGCTGAAGAAATGTCATCACATCCTTTAGCAGTGGCAATTTTAAATGAAGTAAAAAATAGAGGAATACAGATTCCTGAACATAAAGATACAGAAATTAAGGTTTCAAGAGGTATAGAAACATTAGTAAATAATGATGTGATACGTGTTGGAAGCAAAAAATATATGCAGGAAAATGAAATTTATACTGATAATGCTTCCGATGTTATAAAAGGTATTTTAAATCGTGGTGAAATTCTTATATGTGTAGCAAAAAATAAAGATTTGATAGGTGTAATAGGTGTTTCAGATCCTCCACGGGAGAATATAAAAAAGGCTATGAATCGTCTAAGAAATCATGGAATAGATGATATTGTACTTTTAACAGGTGATTTAAGACAGCAGGCAGAAACAATAGCTTCAAGAATGTCTATGGACAGATATGAATCAGAACTTTTACCTGAAGACAAGGCAAGGGACATTTTGAAATTTCAGTCAATTGGCTCAAAAGTCATCATGATTGGTGACGGAATAAATGATGCTCCGGCCTTATCGTATGCAAATGTAGGAATTGCTTTGGGAAGTTCTAAAACTGATGTTGCTATGGAAGCTGCAGATGTAACGATTACTTCTGATGATCCTCTTTTAATACCAGGTGTAGTAGGATTATCCAAAAAAACAATGAAAATAATAAAGGAAAACTTCACGATGGCAATAGGAATAAACAGTTTTGCACTTGTATTAGGAGCAACAGGAATGATTCCTGCTATTTACAGTTCTATTTTACATAATTCCATAACTATTTTAGTTGTAGGAAATTCTTTGAGATTATTAAAATATAATGTCAATAAGTAGAAAGGAATGTTAATATGAATAATAAGTTGAACGTTACTATACTGCATAAATTGCCTAATAGAATCAGATTTAAAATTTCTCATCGAATTAAAAATCTGGAAAATTTTTCTAAGATGGTTAAATCTACAAATAAAAGTGTATATTTACGATATAATAGCATTATAAATACAGTTCTGGTTAAAAGAGGATCATCAGAAGTAATCGTTAC
>CAJPML010000221.1 GCA_905371725.1 Leptotrichia sp. oral taxon 215 | reverse complement strand
TTTTTACAGGAGGGAAAAGGAACAATATTAAATGTCTGTTCAACTGCCGCCTTATATCAGCATCCATATATGGCAATATATAGTTCGGCAAAATCTGCATTGTTACATTATTCTCTGGCACTGGATGAGGAATTGTCGCATAAAAATAAAAATGTGAGGGTTCTATCAGTTTGTCCGGGACCTACAGCAAGTAACTTTTTTGCTAAGGATGTGCAGGAAAAATTTGGAAGTTCACAAAAATTTATGATGACTTCAGAAGATGCTGCTAAAGAAATTATAAAAATGATAGAAAAGAAAAAGAGATTTTCCATTATTGGATTTAGAAATAAACTGTCTATGTTTTTAATAAATTTATTGCCAATTTCACTGCAGTTAAAACTTGCAGGAATAATTTTAAGAAAGGTGATTAAATGATAGTACTATTTAATTTTTTGCTTGGATTGACTATAACTTTATTTATTTTGAAATCACTGTTTTCTTTCATCTACTTTCAGAAAATAAATAATTTAGAAAAAACTGGAATAAATGAAAGTAACTATACGGCAGTTCAGCCTATTTTGTCGGGTGATACAAGACTGGAAGAGGATCTGACTGCCAATTTAAAAAATACAGAAAATATGAAATTTATCTGGCTTGTTGATAAAAGTGACAGTACAGCTATAAAAACAGTTGAAAAAATTTTGAAAAAGGAAAACTATTCTGACAGAGTTGAAGTTTATGAGTTAGATGATGTTCCACAGGAAGTAAATCCAAAAATATTTAAGCTGGCTCAAATTGTGGATAAGATAAAAACAGAGTACACAGTAATTTTAGATGATGATTCGGTTATGGATAGAAAAAGATTGGATGAATTAAGTATTTATGAAAAAGATAAATCTGAATGGATAGCAACGGGAATTCCTTTTAACAGTAATATCAGCGGGTTTTATTCAAAGTTAATTTCAGCCTTTATAAATTCCAATTCCATTTTTTCCTATTTTTCTATGTCATTTTTGAAGGAAAACAGGACTATTAACGGAATGTTTTATATTTTAAGGACTGATATCCTAAAAAAATACAATGCTTTTGAAGAAATAAAATATTGGCTTTGCGATGATTTAGCCCTTGCAACTTATTTACTTTCAAAAAAGGTAAAAATTATACAGACAACTGTTTTCTGTAATGTGAGAAATACCGTTCCAGATTTTAGGAAATATGTACTTCTTATGAAAAGATGGCTTTTATTTGGAAATGTATACATGAAAAATGCTTTTTCTGTAAAATTTCTATTTATGATATTACTTCCAACTATATTGCCGACCATGCTGTTATTTTTAAGTTTTTGTTTAGGGATAAATTATTTATTAACTGTGTTTTATTTATTTATAAGCAAGGTTGTATTATTTTATGTTATCAGATTATCTATTTACAGAGTGAAGAGAGAAGAGAAGGAAAAAAAATCCGAAAAAACGGTTTTTATGACTCTTTTATTTCAGATTACTCAATTGCTGTATGAATTAATAAGTGAATTTATACTTCCTTTTATGCTTTTATATACTCTTTTGACTCCGCCTGTAATTATATGGAGAAATAAGAAAATTAGAGTTAAAGATGGGAAAATACACTATGAACTTTAAGGAATATTTAGAAAAACTGGAAAGTCTTGATGTTTCAAAAACTCTTTTAAAAGAAGACAGGATTGTTCTTGTCATAAGCGGAAGCAGTAATCTTAAAACAGCTGCATTAAAACCCGACAGATTTGAAATGCTGAGTATTTTTAAAGAATTTGGCTACAAGGTTATAAATTCAAATTTTCCATATAATGAAGATTTTGATTATAACGAGTTTGAGGATATAAATATTTTAAAGGCAAGCTTATCAAATATTGTTTATTATAATCATACTCTTTTTGATAAAAGATTTGAAAAGGAAATTTTAAGGCATCTGTCTCCTCTAAAATTTTTGAAGGATGTTATAGTAATTTCTCAAAGTTCAGGTTTAAACGTGTGGGAAAGGTTTATGGACTTATCATCCTGTAAAAATGAAAATATAAAAATGTTTGCCTTAGGGCCTGTTGGAAAAGGTTATGGTAAAGTAAAAAACACAATAGTTTTCAAAGGAATTTTTGATATTTATAGTTGGATTTTAGATTTTCATAAGACTGATAAAGTTGTAAATTGTGGACATCTGGAATATTTTAGGAACAGAAAGGTAAAGAAAATAATTTATGAATATTTACAAGGAGAAAATTAAAATTGCTGTTGCCGCACCACCTTTCAGTGGACATCTTTACCCCATTTTAGAGCTGGTTATCCCTCTCTTAGGAGAAAAAGATAAATACGATATATGTGTTTACACTGGATTTCATAAGGAAGAAGTAGTTAAAAAGTTAGGATTTCCTGTAAAGGTTTTACTTAAGGATAAGCCTGATGTTTTTGAAAAAATATCCGATACAGAAAGAAAGACAAATCCTGTAATTGCATATAGACAGTTTAAGGAAAATCTGAAGCTTATGCAGGAAGTTATAAAAGAAACAGAAAATTTTTTTTCTGAGAGAAGGCCTGATATAGTGCTGGCAGATTTTGTGGCTGTTCCAGCCGGGATTATATGTAAAAAATTAAATATTCCATGGATTACAAGTATTCCAACTCCTTTTGCAATAGAATCTAAAACAACAGTACCTGCCTATGTCGGAGGACTGTACCCGCGAGATGGTTTTTTCTTTAAATTAAGAGATAAACTGGCAAGAAATATCATCAGAAATTATAAAAAACTGATCTGTCTGATTTTAAGAAAGCAGATAAAAGAATTAAGTTTTACCCTGTATAATGAAAAGGGTGAGGAAAATATATACTCTCCTTATTCTATACTGGCCTTAGGAATGAAAGAACTTGAATTCAGGGATGATTTTCCGGAACAGTTTATTTGGGCAGGACCATGCTGTTCATCTCTTTTCAAGGACAGTATAAAATTTGAAAAGGATAAAAAATACAAAAAGACTGTATTTATGACAAACGGTACTCATTTAAAATGGGCTAAAAAATCAATGACTGATGTAGCGGAGGAACTTTCAAAATTATATCCTGAATTTTTATTTGTAGTCTCGCTAGGAAGCTATCTGGAAAGGAATAAGAAAATTATAAAGGAAAATAATTTACATATTTATCATTATCTGGATTATGACGAGGTTTTACCTAAAATTGATTATGTAATTCATCATGGAGGGACAGGAGTACTTTATTCCTGTATAAAATATAATAAACCTGCTGTTATTATACTCTTTCCCGATTTCAGCTTAGCTGGAATTCCAATTTCTGCCAGATC
>CAJPML010000220.1 GCA_905371725.1 Leptotrichia sp. oral taxon 215 | reverse complement strand
TCTTATATCCTTTCAGACACATTTAAATCTATTCTACTATTTTCATTTTTTCCTTTGGTAATCTAAAATCTCATTTAATTTATACCTATTTTCAATTTCTTTTATTCATCACTATAATTCAACTTTATATAATAAAATTGCTTCTTTTTTCTTATTTTTTGGCTTTATAGTTGATAGTATTTTTTTTTCCACCTCTGGAGACCAATATATTTTCAACTGTGATTTTGCTCTTGTAACTGCTGTATAGAAAATATTATGTGATATCATTTCATCAATTTCATTTGTAATTACTACTTTTACTGAATCATACTCTAATCCTTGAGATTTATGAATTGATACAGCATACGAAACTTGAAATGGAATAATTGTTCTTGAATCAAAATCATCTGTATCAGTATTCATATTCTTGTACACACTAAATCTTATTACTGAGTTATTGGATTCCCCATATATTTCCTGTTCTAATAATTCAAATTCTCCAGCAATTACATCCATACCATTAATAACTTTATCAAGTTCTATATCAAATTCTATTCTCTCATCTACATCATCGTCTGAAAAAATAGATACATTTAAAATTCGACCTTTCATATTATTATAAATTATAGGACTAAATCTATCTGTATCGTGAAATAGTATTGGATCACCAATTTTAAATGTTTGTATACCCCATGAAACACTTTTAGATGGATTACTTTCTTGTAAAAAACGATTTATATTATTAATTCCATATAATCCATCATAGTTCAAACATAAAATAATTTCATCTTTACTAAATGCTTGAAAAACAGAATCATCCAATCTATTTGAGTATTTTTGTTTGGTCAGTAACTCTAATATATTATCATCCATATTCCTTATCCTTTTCCATAATTCTAATAGTCCAGAATCCTTGCTTCTATAAGGTTTTGTTAATTCTGATGATGTTTCAGGAATAAACTCTCGAGCTATATTAAACCAGTTTCCAAATCTTATTGATTCAATCTGATAAGTATCTCCCACTAAAATTAAAAGCTTAAATGATATCTTTTCAAGTATTTTTTTCATATCTGAATTACTAACAGTACTACACTCATCAATTATCAAAATATCAAACTCTGTTGTCACCCTGCTATTTAAAATAAACTTTGTTACTGTCATAAAATTACAGTTAGAAGCATTCACTTTTCGCTTTAAATTATCAACAGCTGGATTTGTCTGTACCAAAAATAATTTACTTTTATCAGAAAAAAAATGCGATATATGATTAATTAATGTAGATTTACCTGTTCCAGCTGCCCCATACAATATTGCAACTGTAGAATTAGCAAACATATTCTTAATCACTTCTTTTTTTTCTTCACAATCAACTCCATTATTTTCTTCGCTCAACCATTCATTAACAGAATTGGTATAATTGTAAATTCCCTGAATTGATAATTTTTGTAATCTCTCAATTATAAATCTACAATCTTTAACATATTTTTGTATAAATATTTGTCCTTTATCTATTTTTAACTCATTATCAGGTCTATGCCCATGCCACAATTTCCCATTATACTCAGCTACTAATGTTTGTATTTCTTCATCAGGTTCATCAATATCTTTTAGACTCGTAAATAAATCACTATTACATTCTGTATTATTTTTTACATATCTTGCCAGCATTTCTGATTTATGTTCATCAATTTCAAAACAATTAACCAAAATATTAAATGGAGGATTATGCTTTATTAGAGAAAAAGTAAATGGAATACAATCAAATGGAATAGCAGCATTTTTTATATATAGGTTTGAAAACCTTGTATTTTGCGATCCCTCATATTGATTTTTAATAACCGTATTATTCATAATGAATAAAAGATACTTAAGAATATTTTGCCCACTTTTGCCACTCTTAATTATATCTCTGCAAATATCTAATACATTTAAAAAATTGGTTAATTTTACTCTAACTGTTAATTTTTCTTTTAGCAAATTATATTTTGAATCCTGAAGCTCTACTATATCTAATAAATTCAATTTATATTTTGTCATAAACGAACAAAGAGCCATTCTCTCTGAATAACCAACAACCTTTTGCTCTCCTTTAATTAACTTTATAAAATTTTTAAACTCACATTCTCGAATTGAAATTTCCCATCCAACTATTATTGAAATAGGCATTTTACGTCCCATTATTTCAATATTTGAATTGACAAAATTCATTTTAGACGCATAATTGGATTCTATTGGTATTTTTGTAAATGCAATAATCCTATCTGTCTTACTACTGTAATCATTAGCTGGTGAAAAAGTTATTTCATAATAAATGCTTTTATTCATAAAGAAAGGTTTTATCTTATGGATATAAAATCTATCAGCATTCTCTATACTTATAACCTTGTATTTGTCAACTTCATTTGCAATCTTTTGATAGTACTCCATGAGTTTAGGATCCATATTTAATGGAAATTTTTCTAAATTATGAAGCAAATTCAAGTTGTAGTCTTTTTTCATTACCGCTCTTATTTTAAAAAGATATTCATAATATTTCAGCATCAACCTTTCTGAATTTTCTTCAGTAGGCTTATAATGAGAAACTACAATTTGCAACATTTTATGAAAACTTCTTAGCCACTTATATTTTGCAACCTTGAAAATAGATCTTATAGCGTCTTGAATATTATCATATGTAATATCTAAATTTTTACCATTATCGTATATTTTAAACATTATATGTTCTACATAATGCCTTAAATCTGATAATATGTCTTGTGATACCACACCTCTTGAATCTCTGCTTATGTTATCAATATGTCTGCAAATAGCAGTGTCTAAATTACAAATTTCTATATCAATTTTATTAGACAAATAAATCCCTCCTAATTCTACCTAAACAAATTATTTCATAATAAACTATATTTTCCATTTATTATACCCCATTATAAGTTGATTTTCAATTAAAACTACAATATATGTTTCAAACTTAACCTTTTTAGCTGTAAAAAAAGTAATACAAGAAATAATCTCCTTACCAAGTGTAAAAATGAAAAAAGTTCGCTAATATCAAGAAATTTTAAACTTAATAAACCTTTTCAAATTATCAATTTTTTATTCAAATAGATTGAAGATTTTGTAATGTAATCTTTTTGATAATTATAAAAATATACTTATGAATAAAAAAACTTTCATTACAATGTCTGCTGAAAAATTTATTTCACAGATTCTTATTCATCTCCCTCCTAAAAACTTTAAAATGGTAAATAGGTACGGCTTTTATTCGAGACATATTTCCGATAAACTTAAAAAGGCTATGCAGCCTTTTAAGAAAAATATTGTCGTATCAAAA
>CAJPML010000219.1 GCA_905371725.1 Leptotrichia sp. oral taxon 215 | reverse complement strand
TCAATAGAGAAATTAAAAATAAATAAAATACAAATTTTCTCATTTTATCATATCATCCCATTCCAATACATTTTAATCTGTTATTTTATTACTGCTCCCATTTTTACCTCACTGTCAATCTCTATTAAACTTACTTTTTTCTTTGTAGCTGTTGTAAGAAGCATTCCCTGTGAAATCTCTCCCTTTAGTGTTACAGGTTCTAAATTCAGTACAGCAGGAACTTTTTTCCCTACAAGCTCCTGTTCATTTGGATAATATTTAGCTATTCCAGAAATAATCTGTCTCTTTTCACTTCCTGTATTTACAATAAATTTAAGCAATTTATCTGCCCCTTCTACCTTGCTTACTTTTTCTATTTCAACAACTTTTATTTCTACTTTAGAAAAATCATCTATTGTTATAGGATTTTCAATTTTAAGGTCTTCCTTGTATTCACTTCTGACTTCTTCTTCAGCTTCAATTCTTGGAAATAATGGTATTGCTTCTCCCAGAACATTTCCTTCCGGATATATTCCCCATTCCTTAACCTTTTCAATTTTAATTTCTTCAGGATTTATGTTCAGTCCAAGCTGTCCAATCATTTTTTCAGCAGTATCGGGCATAAAAGGCATAATAAGTACTGCAATTTTATATAATCCTTCAACAAGATTATACATCACAGTAGAAAGTCTGTCTCTTTTACCTTCATCCTTTGCAAGATTCCATGGTTCACATTCGTCAATGTATTTATTCATTCTTCCTATGAATTTCCATATATCCTTCAATGCTTCGGAAAACTGAAATTCATTCATGTGGTTGTCAAGATTTACAAGCGTTTCTTTCCATAACTCTTTTATTTCTGTATCGTATTTATCTTCAACTTTATTCAATACTACTTTTGAATCAAAATATTTTTTCTGCATTCCTATTGTTCTGTTTAAAAGATTTCCCAAATCATTTGCAAGATCTGAATTTATTCTCTGAATCATTGCTTTCTTTGAATAATCTGCATCCTGTCCAAAAGTTGCTTCCCTCATCAGATAATATCTGAAGGCATCTAGACCATATTTTTGAACTTCTTCTTCAGGATTTACTACATTTCCCAATGATTTGGACATTTTTTCACCTTCTACAGTCCACCATCCGTGTGCCGCTACTGTATCCGGAAGTTTTATTCCTGCTGACATAAGCATAGCAGGCCAGATTATCGCATGAAATCTAAGTATATCCTTTCCAATAAGATGTGTTACCCTTCCATTAGTCCATCTTTTTTCAAATTCTTTCTCATCTTTTAGGAACCCTGATCCTGTAAGATATACTGTCAGAGCATCAAACCATACATATACTACATGTCCTTCTTCAAGTTCAAGAGGTATTCCCCAGTCAAAAGTTGTTCTTGATATTGACAAATCCTGTAATCCCTGTTTTATAAATGCCACAACTTCATTTTTTTTGCTTTCAGGCTTTATAAAGTCAGGATGTTCATCTATATATTTTAAAAGGGCATCTTCATATTTTGAAAGTTTGAAAAAATATGAAGCCTCTTTTACGTCTATAACTTCTTTTCCCATGTATTTTCCATCAACCAGCTGATTTTCAGGAACAAATGTTTCTTCAGAAACTGAATATTTCCCTACATATTCCCCTCTATAGATATCTCCCTTTTCATGCACTCTTTTTATTATTTCCTTAACACTGTTAATGTGTCTTTCCTGAGTTGTTCTCAGATAATCAGTATTGGAAATATTAAGCTTTTCCCATAAGGAAGTAAAATTTAAGGACATTTTATCTACCCACTGCTGTGGAGTAAATCCATTCTTTTCTGCTGCTTCCTGTATTTTTTGACCATGTTCGTCTACACCTGTCATAAATGACACATCATATCCCATTATTCTTTTATACCTTGCAATAACATCACAAATTATTGTAGTGTATGCCGTTCCTACGTGGGGAGCTGCATTTGGATAGTATATCGGTGTCGTTAAATAAAATGAATCGGACATTATTTGTTTCTCCTTCCAGTATTGTTAAATTTATTTGTAATTTAATTTATTTTTCAAGATATTCTTTTTTATATATTTCATATGCCTTCAATCCTGCGTCATGTATATTTTTTTTAACCATTTCTGTTGCTTCTTCGAGAGACATTTTTTTATCTATATAAAAAGGTTTTCCTACAAAATGAATGTTTTTTGAAAAAGGTTTTGGTATTTCGAGCCTATCCCATATATTTCTAAATATCCATTTTTTATTGCAGTAGGAACTTACAGGTACAATAGGCAGTCCTGTCTTCTGTGCTATATAAATTGCTCCTGCCTTTGGCTCAAATATTGGTCCTTTAGGCCCGTCTATTGCAATTCCCAAAGTATATCCATCTTTTGCATACCTCAGAGACTCCTTCAAACTTTTTATATTATCCCTGTTTGATGAACCTCTTATAAGTGCATTTCCTTCCCGTCTCAAAAGTTCAGATAATATTTCCCCGTCTTTTGAAGCACTTACCATTGACGCCTTCTTTTTTATCACTCTTGTAGCATTACATATTGTAAATATTTTTCTGTGCCAGAATACAACAATATTCTGACTGTTCATATCAAAATTTTCAATTTCATAATAATACTCTTTTTTTGTTGTTCCGCTTAATGCCCTGTATATAAAGTGAAAGAGCATTCCAAGAAATTTATATTTATTCATATTTTCTCCATTTATATTTATTGAGATTTTTCCTCAAATCCATATAATTTTTTAAATTGATCTGCAACATCTATTATTTTTCTTTCAATATCTGCATTTGTCTCATCTTTTATTGAACCTATACATGTCAGCGTTGCATATCCAAATGCCCAGTACCATAACCTCATAACTGATGTTCTGGCAGCTTCATAAGTTAACATAGGAAAACTTACCATCAGAACTTCTTCTTTAAGAAGAGATTCCATAGTTTCATTAAATAACGCTTCAAATTCCTTTGCACCGTCTAGGAAAATCGCCCTGAAAAGTTCCTTTTCTTCTCTTGCAAATACTATAAATCCTATAGCTCCATTCATAAGTTTTCTTTCAGAATAATTTCCATATAAATATTCTTTTAATTTATCTTCGGCTAATTTTATAATTTCTTCCTTAAGTTCTTCTATCGTTGAAAAATTTGCATATATAGGTGCCGTTGACCCTTTAAATTTATTTGCTATTTTTCTTGCACTTATGTTCTGAATCCCATCCTGCTTCATTATATCATAAGTTGCTTTTAATATATCTTTTTTAGTGAATTTTACTCTTGGCATACTTTTCTTCTCTTGCAAAAATTGCAAAACCAATCGCACCACTCAATATTTTTCTT
>CAJPML010000218.1 GCA_905371725.1 Leptotrichia sp. oral taxon 215 | reverse complement strand
AAATTTTTTGAATTTTTTAAAAAAAGTTCTTGACTTTTCATAGTTGGTCTCCTAATTTTTTATATTAAAATTTTTCTAATTCTATAAGCATTTAGGGAAAGAAGTATTTCTATTTCTTTCCCCATTCCTTTTATTTTTTCTATATCTTCTTTTCCATAACTATGACTTCTTTTTCAGAATTTCCAAACTTCAAAACTTTTCTTTCAATTTCTTTAAAATTTTGTTTTTTCCAAAAAGAAAATCCTATTTCATTATCAGCAATTACTCCCAGTCTTATTTTTAAAAATCCTTCACTCTTAAACAAATCCTCTAAGTAATTAAATATTTTTTCTCCAAAACCTTGTCTATGTTTGTTATTTTTAATTATAAGAAGACCTATAAAAAGAGTATTTTTTTCAGGATAGCCAGTTATATAATCAACTGCACCTAAAATTTCATCATTAAAAGAAACTAGTCTGTAATTTTTTTGACTTTTTTGAACTCCATCAGGGATATTTGTAATATCCTGTTCAACATTAGTTATATTTTGAGGAATATTCAATATTTTATTAAAATAATAGTCATTACCAGTATAAATATCCAGTACTTTCTCTTTCAGTTTATCATTGTCTACAGATATTAATTTAATCAAGTGAAATCACCAATGTTTTCAGAAATTCCCATATTCTTCCTACAGACTCTATATTTAGCCGCTCATTTACAGTATGAATTGCCTGCATATCCGGACCAAATGTAATCATATCTGTATTTGGTAAAGGTATTTTCAATATACCACATTCCAGTCCACAGTGCATTGTTTTTACACTTGGCTCTTTACCAAATTGTTTTTTATAGACTTCTATTGCCTTCACACGCAGCGTAGAGTCAGGATCATATTGCCATCCTGGATATCCTCCATTATCTGACATCTCAAATCCATTTGAAGTCACAATCAGTTCGAAACGTCTTTTAACTTCAATTTCCCTTGCTTTGTTTGAAGAACGCAACAATGTTGTCAGATATAGTTTACCATCTTTCTGTTCCAGCACCCCATTGGAAAGACTTGTTTCAACTAGTCCATCCAGCACAGGATCCATATAGCATACTCCGTCAGGCACTGCTACAAGTGTTTCTACAACTGACTTTAGAGTATCTGCAGTCCATACTTTCTCTTCTGAATCTATTGAAGTAAACACTATTTTCATATCAGGATCAGAAATTCTGCAGTTTTTCTTAAGTTCTTCCGCCTTCTTTTTCAAATTTTCAATAGCTTCATTATCTGCAAATAGTTCAATAACTGCTGTTGTAGGAACTGCATTGTGTTTTGACCCTCCACTTAGTGAAATAAGTTCCACTTTACCTGAAACTCTGTCAAGAAGCTGTGCTGCAATTTTGATTGAATTTGCTCGTGACTTATGTATTTCCTGCCCGGAATGTCCTCCTGTCAGCTCTTCAATTTCAATTTTATAGGCTGTCTTCAAAGACGATTCCACTGTCTCAAGTTCCTTTACAGAAGTAATAGTTACTCCTCCTGCACATCCTACAAGAAGTTCATTTTCAACTTCGCCATCTATATTAAAAAGATATTTTCCAGTTAAATGTTCTCCTGTCACTGCAAGAGCACCTTCCATTCCAAGTTCTTCCTGAGTTGTAATCAGCACCTCAAGATTAGGATGCGGATAGTTTCCGTCAAGAAAAGCTAGAGCATAAGCCACAGCTATTCCGTCATCTCCTCCAAGAGTAGTTCCTTCTGCACTTATCCATCCGTCTTTTGCCTGCAGTTTTAAAGGATCTTCACAAAAATTATGACTGGAACCCTTTACTTTCTCACAAACCATATCCATGTGTCCCTGCATAATAATTGTAGGCTTTGATTCATATCCCGGAGTTGCTGGTTTTTTTATAATTACGTTATTTTCATGATCCTGATAAACTTCAAGATTTCTCTTTTTTGCAAAATCTACCAGATAATCACTGACTTTCTTTTCCTGTCTTGAACAACGGGGAATTTTAGATAATTCCTCAAACCAGTAAAATACATCTTTTGGTTCAAATTTTTCTAACATTTAAAATACCTCCCTAGTGTAGCATCCATCCTGTGAAAATACCATAGTAATTACCGATGACATATCCTAATGTTCCTATTAAAAGTGCAGGTACTATCAGTTCTGTCCATCCTTTTGAAACTGCCATTGCTGCAGCTGAAGTAGGTCCACCTACATTGGCATTTGATGCAATGATAATTTCCTCGATACTGAATTTGAATAGTTTTCCCAGTACCAGCGAGAATATTAGATTAACAAGAATTATAATAAAGGCAAATATAAACAATAGTGGAGATTCCTTAAGAATTAAAGTGATTGAAGCAGGTGCTCCTATTACTGCAAAGAACAGATAAATAAGGAATGTTCCTATCTCCTGGCTTCCTCTTATTGCACCTACCTGTTTTGGAAATACTGAAGCTACTATTATTGTCAATGTTGTCATAAGTAAATATTTATTTCCAAGCAGTCCACCCAAAATGGTATCTACTACTCCTGTTCCTGAAAATGTGGATGCTAATAATTTAGATAATGCATCAGATATAGTTACAATAACTAAAGATAGAGCTACTGTCATTGCTATATCCTTAAGTGAAATTTCTTTAGCTCCCCAATATTTAGAAACCAATGTCTCATTTTTACTTTTATCTTCTTCTGTGAGATTTTCCAGTTTATCTATATAAGGATGAGCAAATTTTTTCTTTATAATATTTAATGTAGGTAAAACTATCAATACAAAAAAATAAAGTGCCATCAGTAGATTATCTGCAACTAATGCCACAGATACTGTTTTTCCAGGTACTTCATATAAAGTAGACATCGCTACAAAATTTACGGCTCCTCCTGTGTATGTTCCTGTAAACATAGGCACTATATCATTTAACTGAGGAATAACACCTTTCATCATATAATAGGCAATAAATCCTCCTGCAACTGTTCCAAAGCTGCTTAATAAAAATATAAGAACCATACGTCCTGATTCTTTTCCTATTCTTTTAATATCTGCATTAAACAGAAGCATAGGAATAGCCAGTGGTACTATATATCCCCATACATGATCATAAACAGGTGCTTCTGTAGGTATTATATTAAAATTTGATAAAATCATTACAAATGACAGTGCTAGAATACATCCTGTAACTTTACTTGCCCATTCATATTTCTGCTCCAGATATATTGCCGTAGCGGCACAAACTGCCAGAATACACCATAAAGCCCATGTATTATCTGCACTTATTAAGCTATTCATTCTTTTTTCTCCTTTTTTCTTTATAGAATATTTTTAATTTTAAAGACAG
>CAJPML010000217.1 GCA_905371725.1 Leptotrichia sp. oral taxon 215 | reverse complement strand
TACATAGATTATATAAAATATTATCCATTTAAAGTATGTATTTAAATTATACATAATTTCTAGTAACCATTATATCAGCAGCATCATCAATACTGATAACTTTTTCGTCTCCGTCAACAAGAAGCATAATAATGTGTTTATTAATATCAAGTATTTTAATAAGGGATTTTATGATGATTCCTTTTTCATTCAGATATTTTCTTATTGCAGGACTTCCTTTAAAAGATGATACCTGAACGATGTCTCCCTTCTCAAAGCTTAATATGGATTCTGGCTGAATATCTTTTTTTACTTTGTTAAGATTATTAACAATTATCTTGAAAACTTCGACAAAAGTATCAAGTTTTTCCTTAGGAATTTCTGAAGTAACTTTCTCAAGAATGTTTGAATGAAAGTTTCCATGATATTTATAAGCTAGAAGTCCTTTTTTAGACAGCTGTACAAAAACTTTCCTTCTGTCATTTTCAGAACGGTTACGCTCTATGAAATATTTATCTGTTAGCTTATTTACTGCGACAGAAGCTGTTCCCATTGTAATTCCCAGCTTATCAGACAGCTCATTCATTGTAAGAGATTCTTCTCCGATTGCTTCAATTACGTGTAACTCAGTAGTAGTAAGGCATTTTATTACCTGACTTAAATTTATTTCTTCAATTTTATAATATGTTTTATAAAATTCATCTAACAATGCTTCAATTTCTAAATACATTAATGTACCTTCCTTCTCATTTATTTTATAAATATTAATTATTTTAAAGATTCTATTTTTTCTTTATAGTTTCCGCTAAAAACATAAGAGCCTGCAACAAGTATATTTGCACCTGCTTCTTTCACTTTTTTTGCAGTTTCAGCATTTATTCCACCGTCTACTTGAATGTCAATATCCTTATTGATATTACGCAAGTCTCTAATTTTTTCAGTCATATCTTCGATAAATTTTTGTCCTCCGAATCCAGGATTAACAGTCATAATAAGTACCATATCAATATTTTTAAGATCATATTTTATCATTTCCAGAGGAGTTGACGGATTAAGGGCAATTCCTACTTTTTTTCCATAAGATTTTATTAATTGTACTGTTCTGTTAAGATGCTTTGTAGCTTCTACATGAACAGTAATGATGTCTGCACCTGCATCTACCATATCCTTTATAAATATATCAGGGTTTTCAACCATAAGATGAACATCAAAAACAAGATTGCTGTGCTTTCTTATTGCTGAAATAACAGGAGCTCCAAAACTTATGTTAGGAACATAGTTCCCATCCATAACATCAAGATGTAAATATTCAGCACCATATTTTTCTACTTCTGTTATTTCTTCCTTTAGTTTGCTAAAGTCTGCCGCAAGTAATGAAGGAGCTATAATAATTTTTCTTTCCATAAAAAACCACCTTTATTAAAATAATTTTATCCAATATAATAATGTCTAATTTTTAAAAATATTTTCTAACGAGTTTAAGTAAAAATCATATCTCATTTTAGGAATATCATTATTTTCAACGGCTGCCTTAATACCACATTGAGGCTCATTATTATGCAGACAGTCTCTAAATTTGCAATTCTGGATATGACTCAGAAACTCAGGAAAGAGTGTTTCCAGTTCTTTTTTATTATCCAGCTTTGGAAAATCAAGAGATGTAAATCCTGGAGTATCAATAATATATGTATTTGCATTTATTTTGAAAAAGCGGCTTTCTGTTGTAGTATGGCGTCCTCTTGAAGTTTTTTCGCTGACCTCATTTGTAGTCAGAATTTCTTCTCCAATAAGGGAATTAATCAGTGTTGATTTCCCAACTCCGCTAGGACCTGAAACTGTAACAGATTTTCCTTCTATATATTCCTTTAATTTTGTTAATCCAATATTTTTTTCAGTAGAAATAGGAAAAACTGGGAAATCCTTCCCAAAATTTTTCTTTATTTTATTTAGAAGTTCGTCTAAAGTATTCTTTTCAACTAAATCAATTTTTGAAATAATTAATATAGCTGGAATATCTTGCCAACAGGCATTTAATAACATCTTCTGAAATACATTAAAATTAAATTCCGGAGAAACTATGGAAAAAAGAATACCTATAAAATCAATGTTTGCAAGTAAAGGACGATATAAAAAGTTTTTTCTTTTATCAATACTTGTGATAACTTTTTCATTTTCATCAAATTCAACAATATCACCTATGATACAGTTCATTTTATTATTTTTAACTTTTAGAGTTCCTTTGAGTTTACATTCATAAATATCTTCTTCCTTCAGATGGTCATATTTTTCATCTGAAACATAGTAAAACCCTTTTATTTTTCTTATAACTTTTCCTTTAATAAAAATTCCTCCCAGACTATATTTTATTAATCGTTACCAGGTCGTTCAACCTCATGTTTTTTAGGTTTTGTAAATATTTTATTCTTATCATTTGAATCTTCTGAATTAGCGTTATTGTTATTATTCTGGTTATTCTGATTAATATTTTTTCCTTGTTCATCGTTATTTTCATTATTACGTTTATCAATTTTTTCCAGAGTATTGTTAATTATATTATCAATCTGTTTATCATCAATCTGCTGCTTATTAGTCTCATTTATAATTTCTTCCACTGAAGGTTTGTCTGACTTTACAGGAGTTCCAATATTAATAACAACAGAAATTTTCTGTCCTTTTGTAACTTTCTGTCCAGGAGCAGGTGATGTAGAAATAATAGTATTTACAGGAAGTGTAGGGTCACTTGACTTAGAAGTTCCTCCTAATTCCAGTCCAATTTGAGCTAGTAATACTTTGGCATCATTCAGATCCAATCCTATTAAGTTTGGCATAACAGACGGATCAACGATTTTTTGAGAAGAAACCAGTATTGATATTTTCTGATTTATCTCAAGAGTAGTTCCAGGTTTTGGATAAACTCCTAATATAGTGTTGTATTTCTGATTGGAAGGCTGATAATCTATCCTTTCAATCTGAATATTCTGTCCCTGCAGTAATGAACGTGCTTCAAGCAGTTCCAGTCCAACAATATTAGGAACTTCTTGACCTTTACCATTGTTTACCCATATTTGTATAGTACGGTTAACCTTTACAGTTTTTCCTGGTAAAGGAAATTGTATGTAAACAGTATCAAGTGGCACTTTTTCAGTTTTTGAATTAATTATTTTGACATTAAGTCCTGCCTCTTTTAAATATTTTACAGCATCCTTTTCATTAAGATTTACAACATTAGGAATAACAGTAAGCCTGTTATTGAAAAAATGTCTTATAAAAACATTTTTTCCTATTGTTAACAATATAAATAAACAAACTAATATAACAAAAGTTTTAATAGTTTTTATAATAC
>CAJPML010000216.1 GCA_905371725.1 Leptotrichia sp. oral taxon 215 | reverse complement strand
GATTTCACAGTTTAAACAAAAATTGGGAAAATATTTTACAAATTGTAAATGAAAATAGCTACTTAAAAGATAAAAAAATATTAATAAAACGAAATGGCAAATTTTTGGAAAAAGAATACAGATTCTTACGCGTAGATAGAAGAGGTCAAATTTCATTGATTGGTAAAGGCGATAGTGATGAAGTGAAATTTACTTCTTTAGAGTTTAAAGTTGTATAAAATTTATAAAAACGAAAAAAGGAATATTCTTCTATAATTCGGGAAGAGATATTCCTTTTTTATCATTATTTTTTTATTATCCCCATTTCTTCAAGATACCTGTCAATCCCGTTTTTCCAATTTGGAATCTTTTCTCCCAGCAGTTTTTCAACCTTTTCAGAAGATAACTTTGAAAAATAAGGTCTTTTAGCCGGAAGATTGAAATCTTTTGTTTTTGCAGTTTCAAGAATTCCCTTCCAACCTATTTTTTCAAGCACATATTTTGCCTGTTCATACTTGCTGGCAATCCCATTATTTGTAATATGATACAATCCAAACTGTTCAGTTTGTATCAATTTCCATGAAAATTCTGCCAAATCTTTTGAATAAGTAGGTGCAGAAATCTGATCATCAACAATACTTAATTTATCACGAGTCTTGCTCCAGTTAATGACCTGTGTGTTAAAATTCTCTCCGTTTATTCCAAAAAGCCACGAAGTCCTTATTGCAAAAGACTTGTGCCAAGCAGCTAAAACAGCTTTTTCCCCTTCATGCTTTGAAATCGCATATCTAGAAAGTGGATTCGGAACATCTTCTTCAATATAAGGAGCAGCCTTTTTTCCATCAAATACAAAATCTGTAGAATAAGTTACAAAAACTGCGTTCATCTGTTTAGAAAATTCTGCTAATTTCTGGGGAGCTCTTTGATTTAATAAAAAAGCGTTATTATTTATTTCTGCCTTGTCCACATCATTATATGCAGCACAATTTATTACGTGTGTAAAATCATTATTTTTTTCAAAAAAATTTTCCAACTCATTATCATTACTTACATTTAATTCTTTATGGTCAGTTGCAACGTAATTTATATTTAAATTGTCAAACAGTTTTTGGAAATCATGACCTAATTGACCATCTGAGCCTGTTAAAAGTATTTTTAATTTATTATTTTGAGAATGCTTATTCAAGTTGCCCTCCCTTCTTGTAATAAATTCCTCTAAATATATAAAATCTATTTAAAGACAAAACCAAAAGTCACAATTTTCTTTTTCCAGATTTGTCAGTTTAATATTAAAGGGATTTAACTATATTATACAAAAATGACCGGAATAAGTCCAGCCTTTATTCATCCTTTTATTAAAAAAGAAAGCTGTTTTTTTAATGGCATATCTATTTTAGATTTCTTTAAGTCTAGAAATCTCTTAAATCTATTCTTTTTGACATCTGTTATTTCAAAATATTCTTCAATTAGTCTTTTTTTATCATCTGTCAACAATTCTTCATTCTTAAGAAATATTGCCTTTATCATGGTATAATCCCTATTATCAAAATATCTTTTTGAAAGAAGTTTTTTTAGCGAGTTTTTAGCTCCGATCTGGTTATTATCATGCTGTCTGTAATAAATTAGAGGTTGATTAATAAACACTCTCTCAAAAAATAATTCTGATATAAGATGAATATATCTGTCATGCAAATATGCCTCTTTAGGAAAAGGCAGAATAAAATTTTTTATTTCTTTTGAAATTAAAATTGTAGCTCCTTGTACAAAATAATTGAAGAATGTATTTTCTAATCCTTTTTTTTCTGCTTTTTTAGAAATAAAAGTCCGGGTTGAAACATCTGATTTATTTTTATTAAACAAAACAGCGTCAGAATGAAGCAGAAATCCTTTGATTTTAATTTTTTCTGCTGTTTTTAAGTATGCATCCAGCTTGTTTTCAATCCAGATATCATCCTGATCGGAAAACATTATAAATTCAGATTCCGAATTTTTTAACAGTTCTTCAAAATTCTTCACTATTCCAAGATTTCCCTTATTATCCTTTAAAAGTTTTATTCTATTGTCCTTTTTCTGATAATCTTGTATAATTTCCAATGTTCTGTCTGTAGAATTATCATCACGTATCAGTAAATTCCAATTATGATATGTCTGGTTAATGATTGAATCAAGCTGTTCGGCTAAATATTTCTCGCCATTGTAGGTTGCCATAAGAATATCAATTTTTTTATTTTCCATCATCCAGTTCACCCATTTTACGCTTCATGAAATCAGCAATTCCCTTAAACATATATTTCAATTTTCTCAACTTATCTTTTTCATGTAAAATTTATATCTCATAATATAATATTTTCTTATATGATTATGGTTTAAAACAGAAATTTTTCTTGTAAAAAAGTTTTTTTTCTCAAGGTTTCCCAGTTCATGAAACATTCTTATTTTATTTAGCTGGATAACCTTATAGCCATTTTCTATTATTCTAAAACATATTTCACTGTCAACCTCATCAATAAAAAGATTTTCATCAAACCTTCCAATTTCTTCCCATATTTTTAAATTTAATAAATTCCCTGAGGTCATCACATGATCAACCTCAGCAGATTCCTTAACATCACTAAATTTATCTATATCGTTTTTTAAAATATGCCTAGGAGAAATAATGCCAACATTATTTTTTGTCATTTTCTCAAAAGCTCTAAAATAGGCATTTATACTATCAGAATCAAACGAACTGTCCTGATCCATTGTCAGTATCCATTCAAAATCCTCACTAGCCGCCTTTTCACAAGCCAAATTCAAAGCCTTTGCAATTCCTAAATTTCCATTGTTGCAAACATACTCCGTTTTTAAACTGTTTAAGCTGTCAGCTAACTTTTTATTATTTTCTTTAGAATTATCAATTATGTATAGTTTTTCCACATAATCAATATATGTCCTTATATTTTTAATATTTTCATTATCTGGATTATACCAGATTACAGTTGCAGGTATTTTCATAATTTTCCTTCTTTTTTAAATCAAAATATCTCAACTTTGAATATATTTGCCTTGCTTTTAATAGCTGCCTCTAGACCAACATCAGAATCTTCAAAAATTAAAGTCTCTTCAGGTTTTATACTGAAATAATTCATAGCTTTAACAAACCCTTCTGGATTCGGTTTCTTATTTTCTACATCTTCCGCAGCAATAATTAGTTCAAATAATTCTCTTTTATTGAAGAAATTGAGAATTTCCTCACTATTTTTTTGAGAGGCTGTTGTTACTAATGCTATATGATATTCTTTTTTTAATGATTCAAGCATGTTAAATAAATGAATATTAATTTTAGCAACATTTAAATGTCTACTGTATGTAT
>CAJPML010000215.1 GCA_905371725.1 Leptotrichia sp. oral taxon 215 | reverse complement strand
GGCCACAGGATTTAATGTACATAGGGAAAAATAGAAGATAGCAGAGATATTATAATCCTGAAATTTTTCCAGTCCCAGTGCAAGTCCCGCATTATTTATGAGAATATCTATTTTCCCTGAATTTTTAATTATTTCCTTTACTGTATCTGCCACTTTTTCATATTTTGTTACATCAAGTTCATAAATATCCACTCTTACATTATGGTTACTTTCAATGTCTTTCTTTATTTCCTGAAGCTTTTCCTGCCTTCTGGCACACAAAATAAGATTATCACCATTTTTACCAAAAGAATAGGCCATTGCCTTTCCTATTCCACTGGAAGCCCCTGTTATAAAAACATTTCTTTTCATTTCAGACTCACCCTTTCATTATAAATATTTTCAAATATTAGAAGAAATTCTCCTATATGTAATCTGCCATGTTCAATAATTTATATTTATATCCCATGCTTTCAAACATATTTTTTCTATATATAAGCCCTCTGTATGCAGTTTTTCCATCAAATGTTTCTATATCATTGATATCTATCACTGTTTTGGCCTTATCTGCATCTTTATCCTTTACTGCATAAGGAAGAATAAATCCACCAATTCTGTAGTTCTTTACTATTTCCTCGTTTTCTCCCAGTCCTGTTTCCTTTACAATTATTTTTACAATTTTACTGTCTGTTTTCTGAATTTTTTCATATGGAATACTGGAATATTTCGTCTTATTTACAGCCAGAACATCTAAAATCCTGTTTTCCTTATCTGTGTCATTTTCCGATACAGCCTGGACATACGCAAGATAGGCATAAAATACACTTTTACCATTGTTTCCGTTTTTTGTAATTTCATTTTCCCATGTATTTATATTTTCCTCAGGAATTGAAGTAAATACAGCAAATCTGTATTTTGACCTTGTTATTAACACATTTAAAAGTTTATATCCCTTCTGCTGATTATTTAAAGGCCCGAAATTCTGTATAAATTTTCCATCTTCATTTTTCCCGAAAGTTGTGGAAAATATCATTATATCTCTTTCATCTCCCTGAACATTTTCAAGGTTTTTTACAAACATACTTTTTTCAAGCAGCTCATTATAACGGTTTCTTACAGCTTCGTTGTCATTCTCCCTTAAATATGAATTTATTCTGTTTACGATATTCGTCTTCTGTTCCAGATTCAGTGTGACTATTCCTACACTCGGTAATTTTCCATCTATAAGTATTTTATCGCTGAAAATATACTCTATAATCCTATCTGCCTCATCATCATTTTTTCTAGCCTTGTATACTCCATTTACTCTATAATATTCAATTGGTTTATATTCTGACTTTGATGGCATTGGAACCAGCCTTGATTCATAAAATGCCGCATTGGAAAAATTAATCAGCTTCGGATGTTTTGATCTGTAATGAAAATCAAGATACGACATAACCACATCTTCATTCAGATTATTTACATAATCAAGCAATGATTCACTGTCTGCCAGAAAAAGTGATTCTTCATCTATTTCTTCATTATCAGTTTCCTTCTGTTCCATTTCTGCTCCAAAATAATTTGAAGGCGGCATCTGATGAATGTCTCCTGAAACTATCTTGTATTTTCCTCTCATCATGGAAGGCAGTACCTCTTCCAGTTTAAGCTGACTGGCTTCATCGAATATTACAAGATCAAAAATTCCTTCCTGTAATGGAAATACTGCACTGCACGTATTAGGATCAGTCATTATCACAGGAAAAATCTTTTTAAAGAATTCTACATCCGACCCTATGATTTCCCTTAAAGTATTTATTTTTCCATATTTTGCATTTTTTCTCAGATTATACAGCATTTTTATGTTGTCTTCTTTCCCCATTGAACCAAGCGCTCTTCTTCTTGTTTCCTGCCAGTTTTTCTTTATCTGATACTTCTGGTTCTCTGTTATGAATTTATCATGTTCAAGCAGTTTTTCTATATTGACTGAATAATCTCCGTACATTTCATTTTTTATATTACTGTCCTGCAATAATGAATAATAATAGGAGAGCTTCAGAAACTCTTTCCTGTCTTCAATTTTATTTTCATCAACATATTTTATGAAATTATTTATGAAAGCTTCCTCTTCTCTTGTTACTTCTCCATTTTTCTTTTCATCTATAAAACTCATAAATCCATTTCTGTTGTCTACAATTTCATTTAATATTCCAGAAAATTCTTCCAGTTCCTTTTCATATTTTCCATAATCATGCTGAGTAAATTTTCTGTCTATATATTTGTCATTATATTCATATATTTTTCTGGAATTTTTGTAAATGTCTTCCCATGCATTCTTTATACTTTTTATTTTAGAATTAAATATTGAGAATATTGAAACTTTCAGTTTATTTACACCAAAAAACTCTTCAAACTGTTTCCCATATTTTGACATATTATCCTTAATGAAATTTATCATTTTTTTAGCGTCATTCAATGTATTTGAAGTTTCTTCAAAAAATATCTCGTAAGACTGTATATTTTTAAACTTGTCATTATATATTTCTTCAAATTTTCTAATTTTATCAATTGCTCCTATTTTATTAAGCAGTCTGTCTACAATATCAAGTATTCTGTAAACTGTGTCGGTATTATTTTTTTCAGTATCCACATGATAGTAATTCTGATGTTCTTTTCCCTCCAGAAGATTCAGCATTGTATCATTTACTGTCAAGTTTGTATTTCTCATGTTTTCTTTCAGAGCCTTCTGATGATTGTTATACTTCTCCTTCAGATTTTTATATTCCATTACCGAATACTCATATTTTGCTTCATCAAACTGTTCAGTTTTAGGAAGATTTTCTGCAAGATCCCTTACTCTCTTTACTACATCCCTACGATCTTTTACAGGATCATTCAGCATTACAGTAAGATCTCCCAGTCCGAAGTCTGACAGTTTTTCGTATATTACATCCAGTGCAGTTTTTTTCTCACAGACAATCAGAATATTTGCACCATTCTCAAGTGAATTTGTAATGATTGCGGTCAGAGTCTGGCTTTTCCCTGTTCCTGGAGGTCCCTGAATAATTTTATACTGAGTATCCGTCAATGTCTCCACAACATTCTGCTGGCTCGGATCAGTTGAAATTGATGTATTTTTATTCAGCTGAAAATCATCTCTTTCAGACACATTAAATTTAAACTGGGAAAAATTTTCCGTTAAAATATTGAAATCCTGTATTATTCCTTCATTCTGACGTTTAAACAGTCCTAATACTCCTCCATAAAAAATAAATGGTGCTTCCTTTCCTTTTTCATCTATTTTTTCAGCATTTTCAGGAAATTTTTCTATTTTAAATTCCTCAGAGTATTCTATTTTCAAAAATGGAAACAGATGAG
>CAJPML010000214.1 GCA_905371725.1 Leptotrichia sp. oral taxon 215 | reverse complement strand
AAAGCTTCATTATAGTAGTATAAAATTTTATCCCGTTCTCTATATAATTTTTTAGATAAATCTACTTCTTTTAATTTTTCATATGCCGTTTCTATTTTTCCTGCTGAAGAATATCCTGCAGCTAAATTTAATTTCATATAGTTTCTATATTTTTTGTTCTTGTTTCTATCATACTCATTTTCAGTAAGTTCTATAAATTTTTCCGGATCTAATTCGTTATCCAGAATATTCATATAATTACTGTATAAATACATCCATAATCTACTGTTTACCTTGAACAATATTAAAAATATTATAGGATAAAATAAATAATTAAAAAGAAAATTTTCAGATTTCAATGAAAAAATACCAATAGTGAACACTATTAAAAAATCAATTAAAGCAGATAACAGCAAATATTTTTTTCTTATAGTCATACTTCCCTTTCATAAATCCTTTTTAATTTAGATTTTCTTCTTTATTAAATTTTGCAAGTACCCATTCGATTTTCTTATCCTTAACTCTTTTAGGCTTGAATGAAATTCCGTCAATTATAATAGGCTCTATATCCTCATTATCTTCAGGAATATATCCCATATGTTCAATTAACAGTCCACTTAAAGTATCATAATGCTTGGACTCCAGCTCAATATGAAAATAGTCATTCAGGTCATTTAATGACAGTTCTCCATTTATCAGGTATTTATTTGCAGAAAGTTTTTTAATGGAAGAATCATCAGCATCAAACTCATCAGATATATTTCCCATTACTTCCTCAATCAAATCTTCCAATGTTACAATACCTGAAAATCCGCCATATTCATCTATCAGTATGGCGATATGCTTCTTTTCAGACTGCATTTCATTAAAAAGTTCGTTGACATTTTTGGTTTCAGGAACAAAATAAGCTTCCTGCATGATTTCCGGCAGTTTAACATTTTGAAATCCCTTCCTGTAAGCCTCTATCATCAGATCCTTCATAAACAGTATTCCTACAATGTTATCTGCCTCATCTTCATACACAGGTATTCTTGAATATACTTCCACTTCTTTTTTTTCAAACAGTTCATCTACTGAAATATTTTTATCAATAAGAAATACCTTTGTCCTAGGAATCATTATTTCCCGTGCAACCTTTTCATCAAATTCAATAATATTTTCTATCATTTCCTTTTCAACTTCATTGATAATTCCATGTTCTCTTCCCACTTCCACAAGTGAACGCAATTCTTCCTTTGAAACTTTCTCCTCAATGTCATCTTCCTTCATTTTTAATGCAGTCAGTATTATATTTGTTGAAAATGTCAGGAATTTGACAAAAGGTGAAAATATTTTTGAAACTGTTACTATCGTTCCTACCGATGAAAGTGCTATTTTTTCTGATGACTTTAGAGCTATCCTTTTTGGAATGAGCTCACCAAAAACCAATGTTATATACGACAACACAAAAGTTATTAAGATCATCGAAATCTGTCCACTATAAGGAATTCCCAATTTTCTCAGATATATTGACAGATACTGTGAAAGCCCTGTTGCGGCAGAAGCCGAAGCAAAAAATCCTGCAAGTGTTATTCCAACCTGAATTGTTGATAAAAACTTGCTCGGCTCCTTCATAAGGTTTTCCAGCATGATTGCCTTCCTATTTCCCTCTTCCACCAGTACTTTAAGTTTATTCTTATTTATTGAAACTATTGCCATTTCGGCACTTGAAAAAAAAGCATTTATTCCTGTTAATGCCACTATTACAATAAACTGTAAAAGTAGACTGCCCCCGGTTATTGTTTCCACTTTAAATTACTCCTCCTAAATGTATAATATGTTACATATTATACCACACTTTTTCTTTTGTTTTCTTAGAACTTGAACTCCAGACAGTTTAAACCGTCCTTCATTTAAACTGCTACATCATTCCAAGATATGCGGCACCTAAAATACCTGCATCATTTCCAAGCTGAGCCTGAACTATCTTTAAATTTTCCAGAGTTGAAGGCAATGCGTACTGCTTCAGTTTTTCATTTATTGCATTGAAGAGTATATCCCCTGCAAGAGCGACTCCTCCACCAACTACTATTATTTCAGGATCAAGGACATTCAGCAGATTTCCTATTCCAAGTGCAATATAATCAGCTTCGTAGTCAACAAGTTTCAAGGCAAATTCGTCTCCTTCCTTCGCAACATCAAATATATCCTTTGCCTCTATCTCTCTTCCTTTAACTCTTTCATAAAGTTTATTAGTTTTATTTACGGCTAGTCTGCTCTGTGCTTCCCTTATTAATCCAGTAGCTGAAGCATACGCTTCCCAGCATCCTTCCTGTCCACATCCGCAAAGTTTTCCATTTTTCGCAACTTTTATATGCCCCACTTCTCCACCGGCACCATTTTTACCGCTTACAAGTTTTCCATCAGCTATTACTCCTCCACCAATTCCTGTTCCTATGGCAAGTCCAAGAACATTCTTGTAACCCTGTGCGGCACCTTTCCACATTTCTCCAAGAGTTATGACATTCACATCGTTATCTACTCTTACCTGCTTATTCAGATGCTTTTCAAATTCTCCTGCCAGATCAGATTCCTTTGGCCATGGAAAATTAGCCCAGAATTTTACAATTCTTGCATTTACTATAGGACCTGGAACTCCTATTCCTATTCCTTTTACATCCGCTTCAAAGTTTATATTGCTCCCCTTTACCTGTTCCAATAAAATTTTAGACAGTCTTTCAACAGTTTTTTCAAATCCTTCCATAGAATCTGTCTTTACTATTGTTGTAAAAATAATATTCCCCGCTTCGTCAACAAGTCCTATTTTAGTATTTGTTCCTCCTAAGTCCATCCCTACATAATAATTCATATTTTCCTCCTATTGATATTTATTTATAATATTTTTTTTTTATTATTTAGTTTACCCCATTTATTAAAATTTTTCAATATTATCTTTTTTCTATTTTTTTAGACTGCCAAAAAATGGATTTGCATAAAATACAATAATCTGATATAATAAAAATACCTTAAGGTAGACTCTCAAAGGGTACTTATAAATGGTTAAATAAAATTTGGGATAAAAAGGACTGGATTACTTCAGTCTTTTTTGTTATAATTTTTTTTGAACGAGTTTCCCAAAACTCGTAACCATTTATAAGGAGGTGTACTATGCGTACTTTTCTTTTTGTTTTAGTAGTTTTTCTACTGATTCAAGGAATCCTGTACTAATTAGTACCCTCATACCCTTAGGGGTGCAGTACATATGAGCCTATTTTTTATTATCCTAACTAATAAGTCTTGTTTAGAAATACATTTATGCACTGGAATAATATATCATTTAATATAAAAAGAGCAGTCTATACACTGCTCTGAATCAATTATTG
>CAJPML010000213.1 GCA_905371725.1 Leptotrichia sp. oral taxon 215 | reverse complement strand
ATTTTATCCTCATGTAAAGGAGATGTGTGATTAGGTATATAAATACATTATAATCATGCGAAAAAAGATATGTTGTTAGAATTAAGAGATTTACAGTTAAACTCTGAAAAATATCTGGATAAGGAAATACAGTTAAATGGATGGATAAAAAAAATAAGAAGTCAGAAAAATTTTGGATTTATAGAGTTAAATGATGGTACATTTTTTAATGGAATTCAGGTTGTAATAGACGATACATTACCAAATTTTGAAGAAATATCAAAATTAACAATTTCTTCCTCAATTAAAGTTTATGGAAAATTAGTGAAATCTGAAGGAAAAGGACAGGATTATGAAATAAAGGCTGACAAAGTGGAAGTTTATAATAAGTCAGATTCTGACTATCCTTTACAAAATAAAAGACATACTTTTGAGTTTTTAAGAACTATAGCTCACCTCAGACCTAGAACAAATACGTTTTTTGCAGTGTTTAGAGTAAGATCAATACTGGCTTATGCAATACATAAATTCTTTCAGGAAAAACATTTCGTATATGTTCAGACTCCGATAATTACAGGAAGTGATGCTGAAGGTGCAGGAGAAATGTTCAGATTAACGACACTGGATCTTGAAAATATTCCAAAAACAGAAAAAGGAGATATAGACTTTAAACAGGATTTCTTTGGAAAAGAATCTAATCTTACAGTAAGTGGACAGCTAAATGTGGAAACTTTCTGTTCAGCATTTAAGAATACTTATACGTTTGGACCTACATTCAGGGCAGAAAATTCAAATACTCCTAAACATGCGGCAGAATTCTGGATGATGGAACCTGAAATTGCATTTGCAGATCTGGTTGTAAATATGGATGTAATCGAAGAAATGATAAAGTATATTGTAAAATATGTTATGGAACATGCTAAGGAAGAAATGGAGTTCTTTAACCAGTTTATTGACAAGGAACTGTTTGAGAGATTAAATGTTCTTGTAAATTCAGATTTTGAGAGAATAACTTATACTGAAGCTATTGATATTCTTAAAAAATCAAAACAGGAATTTGAATATGAAGTTGAATGGGGAATTGATTTGCAGACGGAGCATGAAAGATATCTGGCTGAAAAACATTTCAAAAAACCTGTGTTTGTAACAGATTATCCTAAGGATATAAAAGCATTCTACATGAAACTGAATGAAGATGGAAAAACAGTAAGAGCTGTAGATCTTCTGGCACCTGGAATAGGTGAAATAGTAGGTGGAAGCCAAAGAGAAGATAACTATGAAATTCTTTTAGAAAAAATTCGTAATATGGGACTTAAGGAAGAAGATTACTGGTGGTATCTGGATCTTAGAAGATACGGAAGTGTACCTCATTCAGGATTTGGACTTGGTTTTGACAGAATGCTTATGTATATAACAGGAATGACAAATATAAGGGATGTAATTCCTTTCCCTAGAACGACTAAGAATTTGGAATTTTAATAGAAAATTTCATTTTGGAGGGTAATAAAATGAAAAAGAAAATAATAATGTTATTGTTAATAGTATTAGGAAGTATCGCAATGGTAAGGGAAAGTCTTGCTGAAAAGACAGAGGAAGTTCAGGAAAAAGCAACGGTAAATCCTTCAGAGGATTCTTCTGATGAAGGGACAGTATCTGCGACTGACAATAATAATTCAGAATCTCCTGAAACTGAAAAAGATCCTGGTGCAGCACCTAAGTCACAAGATACAGGGACAGCACCAGTAACACAGACAGACGATGTTTCAGATGGGTCAAAATTTAAGACGTATAATAGTTATGAAAATGCAGTTCTTGCAAAAAAAAATGCGAGTTCAATTTATCAGCTGAGTCAACTTTATTTTAAAGATGGACTTTATGAAAGAGCTGTAAATCTTGCAAAAAAAGATGTGTCAGGTGATATAAGAAACCTGTTTGTCGTGGCAATAGGATCGAGACTTATGGGATATTATGACCAGTCAATAGACTATTATAATAGAATATTGGCAACTTCGCCTAACCAGCCTGAAGCAAAACTGGGAATTGGGATTGCATATAAGGCAAAAGGAGATTTCTCTAAGGCTTTAGGATACTTGAAAGATTATGCAAAAATAAATCCTAGCCAGGAAGTAGTAAAACAGATTTCTGAATTGAATGAATTACTTGCAAACAAATAGCTAGAGTATATAAACAATTTAATATGATATAATAAAACTGAAAACAAATAATGGGGGTTAATTGTGGGATGGTTAAAATTAAAAGAAGTAGGAATGAAGGACGGTCACGTTAGAAAATTAATGAATATCTATAACAGATATGATGAACTGTTTCTTGAGGAAAACTTCAGACTTTTTAATAGCGGACTTAAGAAAAATCTTGAGAAATCAAGAAATATAAATTTAGAAAGTAAAATCGAATTATATGAAAGAAATAAAGTAAGAATAATTGATGCAAACAGCCAGGGATATCCAGAAAAGTTAAAGGAACTTACAGATTATCCCCTGTTTTTGTATGTTAAAGGAAAAGAACTGAAAAAAGGCCTGAATGATGAAAGAAGAAATATTGCGGTAGTGGGAACAAGAAAAGTTACAAAATTTGGAAAAAGTGCGTGCGAGAAAATAGTCAGGGAACTGCTAGAATATGAAGTGACTTTAATTAGCGGTCTGGCAGAAGGAATAGACACAGTAGCTCTTTCAGCTTCTGTTGAAAAAGATGGAAGTGCTATAGCTGTAGTAGGTAGTGGACTTGATATTGTATATCCCTATGAAAATAAGATTTTATGGGAGAAAATAAGTGAAAACGGAATACTGATAAGTGAACATCCATTAGGAACAAAACCTCTGAAATGGAATTTTCCTAAAAGAAATAGAATAATAGCAGGACTTTCAGATGGAATACTCATTGCAGAAAGTTTTAAATCAGGAGGGGCTCTGATAACTGCAGAACTGGGATTTATGATGGATAAAGAAATATTTGCAGTTCCCGGTTTTATAAATTATCCTTCTTTTGAAGGGTGTAATAATCTTATAAAAGAAAATAAGGCAAAACTGGTAACCACAGGGGAAGACATAGCAAGAGAATTTCTGTGGGATTTGAAAAATAGGAAAAATAAGACAGACAAGCTGACTTATGAAGAAAAAATTGTATTTCTGCAACTTAGCGAAGAACTTGGACTGGAAGAAATAATGAAAAAAATTAAGAATTTTGATATGAGCAGTGATAATAATGAGAAGAATAGGCATACTTTATTTGAAAATGAATTTAGACCTGAAAAAAACAGAATTGATATTCCTGTAAATAAACTGCTATCAATATTAATGAGCCTAAAAGTAAAAGGTCTCATATCAGAGACAGGAACAGCAAGGTATATGAGAATAGT
>CAJPML010000212.1 GCA_905371725.1 Leptotrichia sp. oral taxon 215 | reverse complement strand
CCACTATAAGTATATTTTATATTTCTGAATAGTCAATATTGTTAATCAAAATTTATTTATTCTTTAAATTCAACTTCATCATTCATAATATCTTCAAACACATTATCCATTATTTTAAATTTATCGTTACCTTTTATAAATTCCTTTTTTGCTACTTTTCCAGCAACTATTGCTAACTCATATTTATTAGGTATTTTCGACAATAAATCATCAATCGTTATTTTATCTTTTTTCATTTTTCCTCCATTCAGGGAATCATTTTAAAATTATTTATTTATTATATCTATCAATTCCTGTATTGAATCTTCTAAACTTTCATTTATAATTGTATAATTATATTTATTTTCATACTCTAATTCAGCTTCAGCATTTTTTAGTCTTGTCTGTATTACTTCTTCTGAATCTGTTTTTCTGTCACGCAGTCTTTTTTCAAGGATTTCCATATCTTTTGTTCTAAAAAATACTAAAATTGCATCTTTCTTTTTTTCCTTAGCTATAAGTGCTCCTTGAACATCAATTTCCAGTATTACATTAAGACCTTTTTCAAGATTATCCTCTACCGTTTTTTTCAATGTACCATAATAATTTCCATGAACATTTGCATATTCATAAAATTCATCATTGGCAATTTTATTTTTAAATTCTTCTTCAGATAGAAAAAAATAGTCTTTTCCATCAATTTCCCCATCTCTTGGACTTCTTGTAGTTGCAGAAATTGAAAGTGGAATATTAAGTTTATCCTTTACAATTTTAGTGACTGTTGATTTTCCAGAACCACTAGGACCTGAAACAATAATTAATTTTCCTTTCATATAAACCTCATTTTATAGAATGAAAGGCTGGAAAAATTATATTTTTTATAATTTTCAGCCTTCACTCCATATTTAATATTTTATTCTTTAACTACTATAATTTCTTCTGCCATTCCTTCTTCAGAAATTTCATTTTCTATTACTTCATTCTTAAGCTTTACTTTTATATGTTTATAATCTTTAAATCCTGTTCCACTTGGTATTTTCTTACCTATAATGACATTTTCCTTTAATCCTTCTAGCTTGTCTATTTTTCCCTCAACTGCAGCATTTGCAAGAACTTTTGTTGTTTCCTGGAATGATGATGCTGAGATAAAGCTTTCTGTATTTACTGCTGCCTTAGTTATACCTTGTATTACAGGCTCATATGTTGCAGGAGTTTTTCCTTTTTCAATTAATTTGGCATTTTCTCTTTCCACTATTTTCTTGTCGATTAATTCATCTTCAAGGAATAATGTGTCTCCTGCTTCTCTTATTTTAACTTTCTGGAACATTTGTTTAACGATTATTTCAATATGTTTATCATTTATTGGAACTCCCTGTTCTCTATAAACCTGCTGTACTGATTCCAGTATAAATTGCTGAGCAGCTACAAGTCCTTTTATTTTCAGAATGTCATGTGGTGATACAGGTCCATCAGTAATTTTTGCACCTCTTTCAATAAGCATTTCATTTGTTACGACAAGATGTTCTCCTACTGGAACTGTATACTCTTTGATAATTTTTCCTGATTCAGGGTCTTCAATAGTAATAAGTCTCATACCTTTTCTCTTTTTATCAGAGAATACAATACGTCCCGCTACTTCTGACAGAGTTGCTTTTCCTTTTGGATTACGTGCTTCAAATAATTCCTGTACTCTTGGAAGACCTCCGGTAATATCCTTGTTTCCTTCTCCTGTTTTCAAAATTTTTGTTATTATCTGACCTTTTTTAACTGTATCCCCTTCTTTTACCATTAAATATGCTCCATATGGAACACTGTATTCAGCAACTTTTTTATTTTTGTTGTAAATTATGATTCTAGGGTTTACATCACTACTTTCTACGGGTTTTATAGCGATTCTTTCTGTAACTCCATATTTGATATCAATATTTTCTCTTACATAAATATCCCTAAATTCCACTTTTCCTGCTTCAGAAGTAATTATCGGTATCTGATAAGGATCAAATTCAACTAAAAGCTGTCCTCTTTTTACACTTTCTCCATCCTTTACTTTAAGAACTGACCCTGAAGGCACTTCATATCTATGTTTTCCTATAATTATTCTTCCTGTCTGCGAAACTACTACTTCTATTCCTTTTTCGTTTTCAAGAGTTTCAATGTCCTTAAGCTTTACTTTTCCTGGCGCTTCAGCTTTATAGTCAGACTGTACTTCAGCGGCAGTGGCAACTCCTCCTGTATGGAAAGTACGCATTGTAAGCTGTGTACCAGGCTCTCCTATTGATTGTGCTGCAACAACTCCTACAGCTTCTCCTTTAAGTATTTCTTTATGATTAGACAAATCTACTCCGTAACATTTTTTACATACTCCTTTTTCAAGCTTACATGTTAGAGGAGTTCTTATTTTTACTTCCCTGATTTCAAGCTCTTCAATTTTCTGTATTAAATCTTCCATTATTAATGTATTTCTTGTTGCAATTACTTCTCCGTCATGTACAAGATCTTCAGCAAGAGTTCTTCCATATATTCTTTCACTTAATTTTTCTATTACTTCTCCTGCATCAATAAGATCTGAAACAACAATTCCATCTTCGCAGCCACAGTCATCATGATTAACTATAACTTCATGAGAAATATCTACAAGTCTACGAGTCAAATATCCTGAATCGGCAGTTCTTAATGCAGTATCCGCCAGACCTTTTCTCGCTCCGTGAGATGACATGAAAAATTCCAGTATATTAAGTCCTTCCCTGAAGTTAGCCTTTATAGGAACTTCTATGATACGTCCCTGTGTATCTGCCATAAGTCCACGCATTCCTCCAAGCTGTCTCATCTGTGCAATAGATCCTCTGGCTCCTGAATTCGCCATCATATAAACTGGGTTAAATTCATCAAGATTATCCATCATTTCATGCGTAACTTTTGCCACTGCTTCTGACCATATTGCAACTGTTCTTCTATATCTTTCTGCATCTATTATTTCACCTGATTTATATTGTTCTTCAACTTCAGCAACATCATTTTCAGCTTTTTCAAGTATACTTTTTTTAGTTTCCGGTATTTCCAGATCTTCTATCCCAACTGTAATTCCTGCCATTGTTCCATAGTGGAATCCGAAATCCTTTATTTTATCTATTAATTCTGACGTTTTTGCAAAACCAAATTTTTTGTAAAGATCAGCAATAAGTTTTCCCAATGCTCCCTTTCCAAAAGTCTTTGAATAATCTCTTACTTCTTTAGGAAGCATAGTATTGAACATTAATCTTCCAGGTGTTGTTTCTATCAATTCTCCATCAATTCTAACTTTTACAAGTGCATGCGTATCTACTTGTTTAGATTGATGTGCAGTAATTAACTGATTTTTATTTGAGAAAATTTTTCC
>CAJPML010000211.1 GCA_905371725.1 Leptotrichia sp. oral taxon 215 | reverse complement strand
ATATTAGTATTATTTGTGGTGGCAAGTTGCGGAAAGAAAAACGGAACGGATACAGGTAATGGTTCAGATAAAAAGATTGTAAAGTATGGTAAGGCGGCAGGACCTTATACAGTATTATTTGAACAGGCTATTATTCCAATTTTGGAAAAAAAGGGATATAAATTTGAAGTTGTTGAATTTTCAGATTTATTGCAAAATGATACAGCTTTAAACGAAGGTGACATAGATGTTAATGTGGAACAGCATACAGCATATATGAACAATTTTAATGAATCTCAGAAAGGTAATTTAGTTGCCTTGACACCTATTCCGACAGTTCCAGCAGGTATTTTTTCAAGTAAACATAAAAATCTTAATGAATTAAAAGACGGAGCGAAAATTGCAATACCTAGTGATGCATCGAATGCTGCAAGAGGTTATGCTCTTTTACAGAAAGCAGGATGGATAAAATTGAATGAAAATGTAGAAATTGCAAAAGCGACTCAAAAGGATATAAAGGAAAATCCTCATAAATTAGAAATAGTTGAAATGGATTCATCAAATATTCCACGTTCGCTAGATGACTTTGATTTTGCGGTTATTCCAGGAAGTATAGTTTATAATGCAGGGATAGATGCTTCTACAGTACTTTTACAGGAAAATATCCTACCGCATCTGCTTTTACAGGTTGTTGTAAAAAAAGGTAATGAAAATAGTGAGTGGGCAAAAGCTATAGTAGAAGCTTATCATTCAGATGAATTTAAAAAATATCTGGATGAAAATAATAAGGGATTATGGTTTGTTCCTGAAAATAAATAGGAAATTAAATAAAATGAGAATATAATGACTAAATAGAACATGATCTTTAAATCTGAAAAATTTTGTTTATAATGATTTTAGGTCGTGTTCTAAATTTTAAAAAGAACCCAAGGAAAGGAAAAAAGACAGTGATTGAAATTTTAAATGTCGAAAAAGTATTTAAAAACAAAAAATCAGAAGTTCATGCTTTAAGAAATGTTTCTTTAAAGGTAGAAAAAGGAGATATTTTTGGAATAGTTGGATATTCCGGTGCTGGTAAATCAACTTTGTTACGTCTAGTAAATTTGCTTGAAAAACCTACTAGTGGAAGTGTAAAAATAGAAGGAAAGGAAATTATAAATTTATCAGAAAAAGAACTTAACATATTAAGAAAAAATATAGGAATGGTTTTTCAGCAATTCAATTTGCTGGAATCGCAGACAGTCTATCAAAATTTGAAAATACCTCTTATAATTTCCGGTACTCCTAAAAATAGCATAGATAAGAGAATAGAAGAATTACTTGATTTTGTTGGGCTGAAAGATAAGAAAAACTCTTCTGTTTCAAAACTTTCAGGAGGTCAGAAACAGAGAATAGGTATAGCTAGGGCATTAGCTACACATCCGAAAATTCTTCTTTGCGATGAAGCTACAAGTGCTCTTGATCCTAAAACAACAAAGTCTATTCTTGAATTACTAAAAAAAATAAATAATGAATTTGGTATTACAATACTTCTCATTACTCATGAAATGGAAGTAGTAAAGGAAATATGTAATAGGGTGGCTGTAATGCAGGATGGCGAAATAAAGGAACAGGGAAATATTATTGAAATTTTTACAAATCCTCAGGAAAATATTACAAAAAACTTTATAAGTTCAGTTATTAATAACAGCATACCTGAATCTTTAAAAGAAGAACTGGATTTAAATCTGCCTGTTGTAAAGTTGACATTTCTGGGAGAAAAATCTGGGCAACCTTTAATATCTGAAATAAACAAAAAATTTGATATAAGTACAAAAATATTATCTGCATCAGTAAATGAACTTGGTAATACTATATTAGGAGTTCTTGTTGTACAGCTTGAAGGAAATCCAGTAATTATTAATGAAGTTGAGGAGTTTATAAAAAATAGAGGAGTAAGAATTGAAAGGATGGAAATAATATGATTGAAAAATGGTTGAATATAACTTCGGATAAATTAACGACATCAGCAATACAGACTGTTTATATGGTAGGATGGTCACTGTTTTTTGGAGCCTTGATTGGAATACCTCTTGGGCTTATACTTGTTTTAACAAGAAAAGGAGGATTGAGGGAAAATAAAATTGTATACTTTATTATAAATACATTGGTTAATCTTGTACGTTCAGTTCCCTTTATAATATTACTTGTATTTATAGCACCTTTGACTAAAATTATTGTAGGAACAAGAATTGGTACAAATGCGGCAATTGTTCCTCTCGTATTCTTTATATCTCCTTATTTGTCAAGGTTGATAGAAAGTTCTCTTCTAGAAGTTAAACCTGGAATTTTAGAAGCTGCTAAAGCAATGGGAGCCAATACATGGCAAATAATAATATATTTTTTACTACCGGAAGCCAAAGCTTCTTTAATCCTTTCGTTTACAACAGGAACAATTGGTCTATTAGGAGCAACAGCAATGGCAGGAACAATTGGCGGTGGTGGAGTAGGAGATCTGGCTCTTACTTATGGATATCAGAGATTTAATAATACTTTGATGTTTGTAACTGTAATTATTCTTATAATAATAGTTCAGTCTATACAGTCGTTTGGTAACTGGATTGCTGCAAGAATAAGAGAAAATAACTAATGAGTCTGTCTCAAAAAGAAAACTTAAAAATTAATGTGAAAAACTATATATGGTCTTTAAACTTAAAAATGAAGTTATGGAGTTTAGAGGTCATTTTTTCTTGCAAAGCTATAAGGAATTTAGTAAAATATAATTATTATTGAAAATATATCTTTGTCAAAACATAATAACATTTACACTTTTTTAGAATATTTGGTGTAAATATAAAGAAAGATGTTTGTAAAATTAAAGGAGAAGAAAATCATGAAAAAATTACATATTTTAAGTACAATAATGTTATCAACAGCTACTGGAATGGCTCAGGAAATTAAAATAAGTGGAGGTTGGGATTTTGACAGGACATATAAAAATGATTTAACTAAACGTGAGAAAGGTCTTTCAAATGCCAATTATGACTATAAATTCCAAAATGGTCCTGTTGCTGGAATTGAGTGGTTGTTTGATAATCAAGGAAGACTTGAATTAGGAATTGGTGCAGAACGTAAATTTTCTGTAAAATCTTCGACTTTAAAAGATAAAAAAGAAATGAAAATGTACGAAATAACTCCTATGTATCTGACAGGGAAATTTAATTTAATAACTTCTAAAAAGGGAAATGACCTTGTATATATTATTGGAAGAGCAGGATATAACTATGCTAAAGCTGGAAGAGATAATATAGAAGATCTGAATAATAAAAATTTCCGTGGTGGACTTTATTATGCAGGAGGTATAGGTACTCAAGTGGGTCCTATTTCAATTGAAGCATTGT